>JBOFQO010000088.1:0-6759 GCA_051660925.1 Silanimonas sp.
GGCGCTCGGCGCGCCGCCCGAACACCACTTCCGCACCGGCGCGCCAGCGCGCGACCATCGCGGGCACCAGCTCGGGCGGATCCTGGCCGTCGGCGTCGAGCACGACCACCGCGGCGCCGGGCGGCACGTGGTCGAGGCCAGCTGTCAGCGCCAGTTCCTTGCCAAAATTCCGCGACAGCCGCAGCGCGCCGACACGATCGGGATGCGCGGCAACGAAGCCCGTCAACAGCGTCCAGGTCGCGTCACGGCTGCCGTCATCGACGTACACGATGCGCGCACCGGACCCGTGCGCCTCGGCGACAGCGAGCAGGCGCGGGTGCATCGCCGGCAGCGCGGCCTCTTCGTTGTGGGCGGCGACGAGCAGCACCAGGTCGACGGTCGGGGTCATGGCACGAGCTTAGCCTCGGTGGCGCCAGGCACGCCGCAGCAGGCCTCGAGATAGGCCGGGCCGTCGAGGTTGCGCGCCTGCCGCGCGATCCACGCGGCGCGCCGCAGCACGTAGGGCCCGGGCATGCGGACGCTGTAGCGCTTCGGGCTCGGCAGCACCGCCGCCAGCCGTGCGCTCTCGGCGGCCGTCAGCTGCTTCGCGGACTTGCCAAAGAAGGCCCGTGCCGCAGCTTCGGCGCCGTAGACGCCGTCGCCGAACTCGGCGACGTTCGCGTACACCTCGAGGACGCGCTGCTTCGGCCACAGCAGTTCGATCAGCACGGTGTACCAGGCCTCAAGGCCCTTGCGCAGCCAGCTGCGGCCGTCCCACAGGAACAGGTTCTTCGCCACCTGCTGGCTGATCGTGCTGGCGCCACGCACGGGGCGACCGCGCGCATTGCTCTCCAGCGCCTTGTCGATGGCCTTGAGGTCGAAACCGGAATGCGTCGGGAAGTTCTGGTCCTCGGCCGCCACCAGCGCGATCGGCAGCTGTGGCGACAGCGCGTCCCAGTCGACCCAGCGGTAGCGCAGCTCGAAGCCGTCCGTGCCGGCGCGCAGGGCCTGCAGACGGCGGTCGAGCATGAAGGCGCTGGTCGGCGGGTCGATGACGCGCAGCGCGAGCACCTGCAACGTGGTCAGCAGCACGAACAGCAGCGGCAGCAACCAGGCCAGACGGAACAGCCAGCCGCGCCCGCCGCGCTTCGCGCGCCGCCGCGTGTTCCGCCTCACCGCCGCCCCCGCGCTACCATTCGCATCCCCTTGGCTGACCGAGCGCGAAGCGTGGCGTCCCGACGCCGCGCTGTCCATGCACCGATGGCGAACACCGACACCCTCACCCGCTTCATGATCGAACACACCGGCGTCCGCGGCGTGCTCGTCAGCCTTGACGCGACGTGGCAAGAAATCCGCTTACGCGCCGAATACCCTGACGCCGTCGCCCACCTGCTCGGCGAAGCGGCCGCCGCCGCCGCGCTGTTCTGCGGCCACGTCAAGGTCGAAGGCCGGCTGAGCCTGCAGCTGCGCGGTACGGGCGCGCTGCGCACACTGTTCGCGGAATGCACCTCGCAGGGCACGCTGCGCGGCCTGGCCCGCCACGAGGGCGAGCTGCCGACCCACCTCGGCCCGCGCGATTTCGGCGACGGCTCAATGCTCGCCATCACCATCGAGACCCTGCCGCCCGGTCAGCGCGAAGTGCAGCGCTACCAGGGCCTCGTCGGGCTCGAGGAGGCGACCCTTTCCGAGGCCCTCACCGGCTACTTCCGTCAATCCGAACAGCTGCCGACCGCCCTGCTGCTCGCCGCGGACGGCCAGCGCGCGGCGGGCCTGCTGCTGCAGCTGCTGCCCGACGCCGACCGCGAAGGCGACGGCTGGGCCCGCGTCGAAGCGCTGTTCGGCACCCTCCGCACCACCGAACTGCTGGCCGGCCCAGACACCGACCTGCTCTGGCGCCTGTTCCACGAGGACGGGGTGCGACTCCTCCCGACGCAGCCCCTGCGCTTCGCCTGCTCCTGCTCGCAGGCCCGCGTCGAAGACATGCTGAGGGGCCTGGGGGAGGCTGAGGCCAGCGCTGCCGCGGCGGAGGGCGAGGCGCGCATCCACTGCGAGTTCTGCGGCAAGGAGTATCGCCTGGACGCCGACCAGATCCGGGGCCTGTTCTCGTCCCCGGTCATGCCGAATGCCCGAGGCCCCGAGAGCCTGAACTGAGACCCTGGGCCTACCGGCGGCGCCCGCGGCAAGCCCCACAGGCCACACCGGGGCGTTGTTAAGAGGGCGTAAAGTGATATCCTGCAGGGCCGGGAACTCCTCGTCCGGCCCGCAGTCCGACCTCCCATGCGCACCGCCCTCGCCATCGCCCTTGCCGCCGCCCTCGCGCTCCCCAGCGCGCGCGTCGTCGCGCAGGCCGTGGACGGCGCGCCGACGGCGCCGGTGTCGCCGGACAACTCGTCGATGCCGGTGCCCGTGTGGAACCGCGACAGCGGCGAGCTGCAGGCCGTGCTGTGGATCGATACCTCGACGCTCTCCGGCAGCGACATCGGCACGCCGGCCCTCGGTACACGCTGGTCGCGTCGCGACGGCAGCCTGTCAGGCAGCCTCGCCGCGCGCGTCGAGCCCCGCTACGGCCTGCTCTGCGGCAGCACCGACGACGGCGGTGATGCCGGCACCCTCGACGACCATTGCCTCGTCACCCAGTTGGGCCGCCCCGCCTCACCGACCAACGGCCAGCTGACCGCGCAGGTCGGCACCCGCATCGGACGCAGCGAGTGGACGGGCTTCAGCTCGATCCGCCGCAGCGGCACCGACAGCCTGCTGCCGGGCACGTCGCTGACGCTGGCGACGCCGGAGCTTGCGCCGCTCGCCGGGCTTCCCGGCGTCGGCTTCGAACAGAACGACCTCGGCATCGTCGGCGATCTCAAGATCGGCGAGCAGGGCTGGATCCGCCTCGGCGGCAGCGTTGCCCGCGCGCGCCTGCTTCCCGCGAACAGCATGCTGATCGGCGGCGTCGCGCCGCGCTGGAACAGCCGGACGCTGAGCGTCGGCGGCGGCTACGGCGCCATCGGCGGCGAAGTCGTCGGCCGCGTGGTGCGCGTCCCGGGTGCGCAGGAAAGCTACGGCACCCTCGGCCTCGGCCTGACCTGGCGCACGCCGTGGCAGGGCCGCCTCACCGTCGGCGCACAGAACCTGATGAGCACCGGCGAGAACCCGGTCGCGCCGCGCGCCAAAGCCGACGAGCGCGACGAGGGCCGCGTGCCCTACGTCCGCTACCAGCAGGACCTCTGAGTCCGCGCTGAGGGCGTAGGCCGCGTCTCGCGACCTTGTGTTGAACCTCCGATAGCCTGTCCACAAGCCGCCCGGGCGGCATGGCAGTGCGCGCGCCGTGCATCACGATGCGCGTGTGCGCCGCGACGAATCACCCGCCGTAGCGGGGCCAGAACGAAAAAACCCGCCGTCTTGCGACGGCGGGTTTTCGTTACGCGTGACGCAGATGGATCAGAAGCGCTGCGTGTACTTCATGTACCAGAAGCGACCGATGTCGAAACCACCGTAGTACGGCACGTTGGCGCTAGGCTGGCTATACAGGACCGGACCCGTATGGCCACCAACGTTGTTCGCGCCGGCGGCGATCGTCGCGTTCCACGGCGCGTTCCAGCGGACCTGGATGTCGTGGAAGGTGTTCGAGCCGTGAACGATGCGGCGACGCAGGGCGCTAGCCGGGCCGTTGGCCGGGTTGTTGCCGACGTAGGCACCGGTCGGAGCGAACTGGATCTGGTTGCACTCGGTGATGTACGTGCAGCCCTCAGCGATCGACGAATAGTAGCGGCTGGTCCAGTTGACGCCCCAGTCACCCTTCTCCCAACCCACGTTGAGGTTGGAGCGGATACGGAAGGTGGTCGACCCCGACGTCGAGCCAAGGGCTGCACCCGCCGCGCCGGCGACGCCGACCACAGAGACCGGGTACCGCGGATCATTGGTGGAAACGAACACGTCCTTCGAGGTGTAGGTCGTGTTGTTCGCCACCGAGATCGCACCGAAGGTGCCGATGTCGAAGCGGTAGGTCCAGTCGAAATCGAAGCCCTCGATCTCACGGTAACCGGCGTTGCGGCCACCAAACGACAGGTTGTTCACGAAGCCCAGGGTGGCGTCACGCGTGAACTGCGCGCAGCGACTGGTGATGCCCTGGATGTAGCAATCGTTGAGGATGTCGTTCGGCGAATCGGCGACGATCGTGTTCTCGATGCGAACGTTCCACCAGTCGAGCGAAAGGTTCAGCCCTTCCGCGAAGCCCGGGCTCCAGACCAGGCCCAGCGTCTTCGAACGCGAGGTTTCCGGCTGGAGGAAAGCGTTCGAGCCAGAAGAGAACGCGACCGGCGTCTGCGTGTTCGGCGCACCGGCCGGGTTGAAGCCCTGGCCCAGCTGGCGGTACGTGTTCGCCAGCGCACCGAGGTCACGAGCGCAGTTGGCGCGCGTGGTTGCATTCGTGGCCGAGCTGCCGAAGTTGGTGTCGCAGGGGTCGGTGAAGAACGAGAACGTCTGCGACGTCCCGCCGTAGAGGTCGGCGATGGTCGGGGCGCGGAAACCGTCGGCAATGGTGCCGCGGATCAGCACGCCTTCGACGGGCTGCCACTTCAGGCCGAACTTGTCGTTCGTGGTGTCACCGAAGGTGTTGTAGTCCGAGTAGCGGCTCGCCAGCTGGAAGCTGAGCTCCTTGGCGAAGGCCATGTCGGCCAACACCGGCACCTGCAGCTCGACATAGAACTCGTCGACCTTGTAGTCGCCGCGGGTCGGTCCCGAGGAGAGGTTGGTCGAGTTGCCGGTGACCGCCAGCGCGTCCGGCACGAAGGCGCCGGCTTCCTTGCGGTTCTCGTAGCCGACGGCGTACATCAGGTCGCCCGCCGGCAGCGCGAACAGGTTGCCCGATGCGTTCAACGTGATCACTTCCGTGCTCGTCTCACCCGTGGCGTGCTCTTCCTGGAACAGGAAATCGCGAAGAGCCGTGTTGCCGGCGAGACCGCCCGGGCCGACCTGACCGGCGGGGATGAAGGGATTCCACGGCACGCACGAGGTGAACGGGATCGGCGCGGCGGCGGTACCGCACTGAACCTGACCCTGCGAATTCAGGACCGACGGACCGACGGCCTGCAGCGTACGCGACACATTAAGGTTGCCGAAGGTCGACTGGATCAGCTCGTTCTTGTTGTAAACATAGGCGGCATCCCAGTCGACGTAACGGTCGCCGAACTCCAAGCTGCCTTCAAAGCCGCCAGTGAAGCGGTAAGTCGTCAGCTCCGCCCGCGAGTCGCGCGGAATGTCGAAAGTGCGGTGGAACCAGGTGTTGATCTGCTGGCCGAATGGGTTGAAGTAGCTCGTCGCCGACATCGGGGTGGCAAACGAGGCCGCCTGCATCGGATAGCCGGCCACGCGGCGCTCGGAATCACGATAGGCATAGGTGAAGTCGGACTTGAAGCGGACGTAGTCGTTGATGTCGAAAACGCCAGCGACGAACAGGCCGCGCGACTGCAGCGGCGTGCGCAGGTCGGTCTGCTCAAGCGTGTTGGTCTTGTCCTGGGTCGAACCCACGGTGCAGACGCCGGTCGCGAAGTTGCAGCCGCCGACGTTGGAGTTGACCAGCACGTAGTCGGCGCGGTTCTGCGGGTTGCCACCCGGACGCAGGCGGTAGGTGCCGTTGGCCAGGCCGGTGATCGGGTTCGTCGCATTGACGGTGAAGCCACCGAACTGGCTGACCGCCGTCCAGTTGTCCGTCGGGTGGTAGCCAGAACGCGGGAAGGCCGAGAAGAACCGGTCGGACGCCTTGACCTTCTCTTCCTTCGCCCACTCGGCGGCGAGCGTCAGCGAGCCGCGGTCGCCCACGAAGCCGAGGCGCATGTCGGCGCGCGTCGTGGCGCCGTCGCCCTCACTGTACTGGCCGTAGTACGAGCTGGCCTGCAGGCCTTCGTAGTCCGACACGGTGATGATGTTGACCACGCCACCGATGGCGTCAGAGCCGTACAGCGACGACGCGCCGTCCTTCAGGATTTCGATGCGCTCGACCGCAGCCGCCGGGATCGTGGCGAGGTCAGCGAGACCGCTTGTCGTGATGCCCATGCGACGGCCGTTGACCAGCACCAGGGTGCGGGCGGCGCCGAGGTTGCGCATGCTGACGAACACACCGCCAGCAGCCTCACCAGCCGACAGCGGCTGGGCGCGGGTGATGGTCGGGGTGCCGAAGGCGGACACCTGCTGGACGATGTCGGCGACCGACTGGAAGCCCTGCTTCTCGATGTCCGCGCGGGTGATCGCGAGAACCGGCGCCGGAGTGGCCAGATCGACCTGGCGGATGCGCGAGCCGGTGACTTCAACGCGGTCGAGGGTCTGGGTCTCGTCCTCGCCCTGCGAATCCTGCGCGAAGGCGGGAGCCGCGAGGACCGAGGCGGCGCCGGCCAGAAGAGCGAAACGGATCGCGCCGGACAGCTGCGTGATGTTCGACATGTAGATTTTCTCCAAGGATCAGGAGGACTCGGGAGTCCAGTTGGGCGCGTGCGACCGGTGAGCCGAACCGCGCTCCCGTGAGCATAACGCAAGTTTAATGGTCGGCACATGTGACTTCCGGCCCATTTCGCCTCCGTTACAAAAGCAAAACGCCCCTTCGTGGGCGCGCCTCGGCGAGCGCTGTTGCGCGGGCACCGATGCCTCTTTCGCGGCGTTCATCGCCGCTGGCCGGGGCCACGGCATCGCAGTCGGCACGGAGACACCGCCGTGGGCCGGCGCCGAGGCGGGCGGCGCGGGGACGGATCAGGCGACGTTCGGAGGCGAGGACACGCGTGCCGACATCGCAGC
>JBOFQO010000089.1:0-22058 GCA_051660925.1 Silanimonas sp.
CAACCGCTGCGCCCAGGCGCTGGCGTTGGGCTGCTCGATGGCGCGCATCGATTCGCGCGCGTCCCACCATTCCAGCGCCATGCCCTGCGTTCGCAGGTAGGCCACGCCCAGCGTCGAACTCAAGAGCTCGCCTTGCGCCAGCAGCTCGGCCTGCCACGCGAGCTCGGCCGTCGCCGCACGCGGGTCGGCGGCCAGGGCGCGCAGTGGGGCGAAGCGCTCGCCGATTGCTGCGTCGGCATCGAGGCCGAGTTCGGCGGCAAACGCCGCGTGGCGCTCGACGAGCGACTCGGCTTGCTGCTGAATCGCCGGCATGTCGAGATGCCCATCGATCATGGCCTGCAGCGCATTGGTGACGCCCGACAGCGCCGACACCACCACCAGCACGCGCGCGTTCTCCTCGTCCGCGCGGCGCTGCATCAGTTTCCCGATCGTGTCCCAACGCGATTTTTTCGACACGCTGGTGCCCCCGAACTTCAGGACGATCCAGTCATTGGCGAACGCAGGGACGGGGCGATTCATCGGGGTCGGCACCTCTCAAGGCCGGGGTCGGTCGGGACGGGGAAAAAGCAAGGCCGCCTCGTCGGCGGCTTGGCGCCAAGGATAACGCGAGCCGCCGGCCACGCGGACCGCGGCTTGTGGCGAACGCGGGGCAGCAGGGACACTGTGCGCATGACGACGCATGACTTCCTACAGCTCGACGTCTTCGCCGCTGCGCCCGGGCGGGGCAACCCGCTGGGCGTGGTGTTCGGCGCCGACGAGCTCGATACCGCGACCATGCAAGCCATCGCCGCGTGGCTCAACCTCTCCGAGAGCACCTTCGTGCTGCGCGCGACGCAGCCCGGCGCCGACTACCGCCTGCGCATCTTCACGCCGCGCCAGGAGCTGCCCTTCGCGGGCCATCCGAGCGTCGGCACCGCGCACGCGGTGCTTGAGCGCGGCATGGTCACGCCCAAGGCCCAAGGCGACGGCGCGACGGGCCTGGTGCAGGAATGCGCCGCCGGCCTGCTGCCGCTGCGCATCACCGGCGAGGGGCCCGAGCGAGTGATTCACGTCCGCGCGCCGCGTGGGGTCGAGCGCATCGCGGACGCCACGCCGGTGCTGGCCAGCCTCCAGGCCGCGAGGCTCGGCGCGGTGCGCGCGGCACTCGTCGACAACGGCCCGCGCTGGTGGTGCATCGAACTCACCGATGAAGCCACGGTGCGCAGCCTCGCCCCCGACCTCGAAGCGATGGCGGCGGCGAACCGCAGCGACGGCAGCGTCGGCGTGGCGGTGTACGCGCGCTGCCCGTCGAGCGCCACAGCGCTCGGCGCCTCGACCCTCGACGCTACGGATTACGCACTGGTGGTGCGCGCCTTCGTGCCCGCGGACGGCATCCCCGAAGACCCGGTCACCGGCAGCGCCAATGCCGCGATCGCCGCGTGGCTGCACGCCAACGCCGCCCTGCCCGCGCCGCACTTCCGCGCCTCCCAGGGCCGCGAAGTGGGCCGCGATGGCTTCGTCGAGATCGAGGTCGACGCGGAGGGCGAGGTCTGGATCGGCGGCCTCACCCAGACGGTCATCGACGGGACGTTCGCGTGGTGACCGGTTCGATCGATCCGCGCCGCGCGTCGCGCGCCGCCCGGCGCTTCATGCACCTTGACGTGTTCGCGCCGCGGGCCGGTGCCGGCAACCCGCTGGCGGTCGTGCTCGACGCCGAAGGCCTCGACGCGGAGGCCATGCAGCGCATCGCCGCATGGACCAACGTCATCGAAACCACCTTCGTGCTGCCGCCGACGACGCCGGAGGCCAGCTACCGCGTGCGCATCTTCACCCCGCGCCGCGAGCTGGCCTTCGCTGGGCATCCGAGCGTCGGCACCGCGCACGCCGTGCTGGCCGCCGGCTTGGCCACGCCGCGCGATGCGGCGGACGGCACGCGCCAGCTCGTGCAGGAATGCGGTGCCGGCCTGCTGCCAGTGCGCGTCGAAGGCGAGGGCGCGACGCGCGCACTGTACGTGCAAGCGCCAGCCACCCAGGTGCTGGCGCGCCGCAGCGGCGACGACGCGGCCTTGCGCGCGCTGCTCGGCGCACGGCTGGCGAACGCGGGTGCCGCGCTGATCGACAGCGGCCGGCGCTGGTGGGCCGCCGAGCTCGTCGACGAAGCCGCAGTGCGAGGCTGGACGGCGGATTTCGACGGCATCGCCGCGCTGGCCTCGCCCGATGACGCCATGGGGCTCGCGGTTTTCGCGCGCTGCCCGGGCGCTGACTACGGTCTCGTCGTGCGCGCACTGATGCCCTTCCACGGTCACTACGAAGACCCGGCCTCTGGGGCCGCGAACGCGGCACTGGCGGGCTACCTGCATGCCACGGCCCAAGCCGGCGCACTGGGCGATCGCTACGTCGTCAGCCAGGGCCGCGAAGTGGGCCGCGACGCACGCCTCACGCTACTGCGCGAAGGCGGGCGAATCTGGGTGGGCGGCAGCACGCAGACCGTGGTCGAGGGCGCGCTGCACTGGTGAATCTGGCGGCCTGAACGACGACGCCCCGCGCGAGGCGGGGCGTCAGTTCTACGGCCGAGGCGATCGGCGACACGTCCGAAATCAGGTCTCCGGAATCACGTCGACGCGCACGCGGATCGAGCTGCCCGGGTGGTACGGGGTTTCCGTCGTGTAGACGTGACCGTTGTAGTCGTAGGCCACACGGTAACCGACCACGCGGTCTTCGCTGCGGCCATCGGCGACCGTCTGGCAGCGCTGCTCGTAACGCACCGTCTCGCGCTCGTAGCCGCGGCCGTAGCGGTCGTCGTAGCCGCGCTGGCTGTAGCCGTAGCCGCTGCGATCGCGGTAACGATCATTCGCGATCGCGCCGCCGAGCAGGGCGCCAGCCACCGTGGCCGCACGCTGGCCGCTGCCGTCGCCGATCTGGTGGCCGATGGCCGCGCCGAGGATGCCGCCCAGCACGGTGCTGGTGCCTGGGCCCACGCCGCTGTTGCGCGCGTATCGGCGGTCGTCGTAGCCATAGCCGCGGTCACGGCTCACGTAGCGCACCGGCTCCTGCCAGCACTGCTGGCGGTAGCTCGGCTCGCCCGGGGCGAGGATGGGGTCGACGTTGACGACGCGCGCAGTGTCCCAACGCGGGCCATTGTCGCGGTAGCCCTGGTCGTAGCGGCTGTCGTGGTACTGCGCCGAGGCGGCGCCGGCGGCGAGGGCAAGGGCGGCAGCGAAGGCGGTGCGGCGGATCATTCGGGGTCTCCGGGCCGCGGGAGTGCGGCGCAGCGAAAGACTCGGGCTATGCGGGTCAATGCAGGCTTAATCGAACGGCCCCGCCCCACGGCATTAAGCGCGCCGACAGCCGCCGTTCAACGCGTCGACAGCCTCGCGACCAGCCACGCCAGCGCCGCCTGCGCGGACGCCGCGGCGGACGCGCCCATCACCGGCGCGACGTGCCCGCCCGGCACCCGCATCAGACCGGCGCCGATGCCTGCGGCAAGGTCGGTCGACAGCGGCGGCGGGATCTCATCGTCCAACTCGCTGGCGATGACGAGGGTCGCAACCTTCGGCACCGTGAGTGCCAGGCCGGCGTGCCCCTCGCGCAGCACGGCCGCACTCTCGTCCCGCCACCGGCGGAACGCGAGCTGTTGGTCGCTGAATCCGGCCTCCCGCAGCGCACGCCGCGTGCCGGCAAAGCGGCCCTGCGACTGCCAGGGCATGACCGCGCCCTCAAGCGCGAGCGGCGGCAGGGCAGCCGCCCAGGGCGCGGGCGGCAGCGGGTTGACGAGGACGAGGGCGCGCGGCGCGGCAGCGTCGACACCTCGCGCGGCGAGGCGTCCTGCCGCCGCCATCGCAATGAGTCCACCCAAACTGGCGCCGACCAGCACATCGACCTGCACGGATTCCAGCGCGGCGACCGCCTGTGCCACGTAGTCCTCGAAGCGCGTGGCAGCGAGGCCGGCGGCGGCGGGCTGGAGATCCGGCGTATCAACGGCCCAGCCTTCGGCTTCGAACACGCGCCGCCAGATCGCCCACTGCCCACCCCAGGCGCCGGCGCCGTGGATGAACAGCGCCCGCGGCGCGGCGGCGCTTGCGCCGCGCACCGGGTGACTCACGCCAGCGCGGCGTCCAACGTGATCGGCACCGACAGCGCCTTCGACACCACGCAGTTGGCTTTGGCGTTGTTCGCGAACTCCAGGAACTTGGCCGAGTCAACGCCGGGCACGACGCCGCGCACGGTCAGCGCGATGCCGGTGATGACCGGGCCCGAGGCCTCACCGACCGACAGCGCGAGCTTGGCTTCGGTGTCGATGCGCGTGGCGGGGAAGCCGGCGGTTTCCAGCATGAAGCCCAGCGCCATCGAGAAGCAGCCGGCGTGCGCGGCGGCGATGAGCTCTTCCGGGTTCGTGCCCTTCTCGTCGCCGAAGCGGGTGCCGAAGCCGAAGCGCTGCTCGGCGAAGACACCACTTTGCGGCGTGCTCATGCCGCCGCGTCCAGTCTTCAGCGGGCCTTCCCAGAAAGCGGTGGCAGTGCGGGGCAGCGTGGCCATGTCGGCGTTCCTTGGTTGGGGGAGAAGCGCCGAAGTCTACGCCCGCCGCGCGAAGACCGCGTTGCTTGACGCTGCCCCTTCGGCGGGCGGAAGGTGAACCCCCCGCGCACGGCACCCGCTTGGTCTCGCTTTGCCGCGCCGCGCCTCGCTTTCCCGTCGCTTTCCTTTGCAGGAGTCGGCTCATGGGGTACAGCACCGCGCAGATCCGCAACCTCGCCTTCATCGGGCCCGCTGGCAGCGGCAAGACCACTCTCTTCGAGGCCGTCCTCGTCCGCGCCGGGCGCATCGGGCAACCCGGCAACATTGAGCGCGGCACGACGGTCAGCGACTTCGACACGATCGAGAAGCAGCGCGGGCATTCGCTGTCGATCGCGATCAGCCACGCCGACCACGACGGCCTGCACCTGAACCTGCTCGATACACCGGGCATGCCGGATTTCCGCGGCCCGGCGCTGACCGCGCTGGCCGCCGTCGAAACCGCCTGCATCGTCGTTTCGGCCGCACAGGGCGTGGACTACGGCACGCGCCGGATGATGGATTACGCCAAGTCGCGCAACCTGTGCCGCGTGCTGGTGGTCAACAAGATCGACGCGGAAGGCGCGGACCTGTCGAAGCTGCTCGACGAGCTGCGCGAGGCCTTCGGCGCCGAGTGCCTGCCGATCAACCTGCCCGCCGACGGCGGCAAGCGCGTTATCGACTGCTTCCGCAACCGCGAGGGCGCGTCGGACTTCGGCGCGGTGGCGGACTGGCACCAGCGGATCGTCGACCAAGTGGTGGAAATCAACGAGACGGTGATGGGCCACTACCTCGAGGAGGGCGAGGAGGGACTTTCCGGCGAAGAGCTGCATGACGCCTTCGAACAGTGCCTGCGAGAAGGGCACCTGATCCCAGTGTGCTTCACCTCGGCGCGCACTGGAGCGGGCGTGGGCGAGTTCCTCGGTGTCGCCGAGCAGCTGTTCCCGCATCCGGGCGAAGCCAACCCGCCGCCCTTCGTGCGCGGCCGCGGCGAGCTGGCGGAAGCCGTGTTCGCCGCACCCGACCCCGCCGCTCACGTGATCGCGGACGTGTTCCAGATCGTCCACGATCCGTTCGCCGGGAAGCTCGCGGTGTTCCGCGTGTTCCAGGGCACAGTCAAGCGCGACGCCCAACTCTTCGTCGACGACGGCCGCAAACCGGTGCGCATCGGCCACCTCTTCAAACTGCACGGTGCGGAGCGGCAGGAGGTTCACGAGGCGATCCCCGGCGACATCGCCGCGGTGGCCAAGCTCGACGAACTGCACTTCGACGCCGTGCTGCATGACTCGCACGACGAGGACGAGATCCACCTCGCCGCCCTGCCCTTCCCGAGGCCGATGTTCGGACTGGCCATCGAGGCCGCCACGCGCGGGCAGGAGCAGAAACTGGCCGTGGCGCTGGCGAAGCTCGCCGACGAGGACCCGTGCTTCCACGTCGAGCACGCGCACGACACCCACGAGACGGTGATCCGCGGGCTCTCCGACCTGCACCTGAAGATCCAGCTGCAGCGCCTGAAGGAGCGCTTCCAGGTCGAGGTGACGACACGGCCGCCGAAGGTGGCCTACCGCGAGACCATCAGCCGCGCGGCCGAGGGCCACCACCGGCACAAGAAGCAGACGGGCGGCGCCGGGCAGTTCGGCGAGGTGGCGCTGCGCGTCGAGCCGCTGGAGCGCGGCCTCGGCTTCGAGTTCGTCGATGCGGTGAAGGGCGGCACCATCCCCGGGCAGTTCATGCCTGCGGTCGAGAAAGGCGTGCGGCAGGCGCTGGCGCAGGGCACCGTGGCCGGCTTCCCGCTGCAGGACCTTCGCGTCGTTGTGCACGACGGCAAGCACCACAGCGTCGACAGCAAGGAAGTCGCCTTCGTCACCGCCGGCCGCAAGGCCTTCCTTGAGGCGGTCGCCCAAGCTGGGCCGCAGCTGCTGGAACCGATCGTCGAACTCACCGTAACGGCGCCCGAGCAGAACATGGGCGACCTCACCGGCGCCCTGTCGGCCAAGCGGGCGCGCATCCACGGCAGCGACGGCGGCCGCGGCGACGAGGTGGTGATTCGCGCGCATTTGCCGATGGCGGAGCTCGAAGGCTTTCCCGCCGAGCTGAAGTCGTTGACCGCCGGACGAGGCCGCTACGATCTCGAGTTTAGCCACTACGAAGCCGCACCGCCGCCGCTGCAAGCCAAGCTGGCGGCGGCCTACAAACCGCACGCCGACGACGATTGATCGCCTGGCCTCAACAGGCCGCGCTGCTTCACGATTTACACACATTGACGCCGACGGCCGGGGGCGCCGAGGGATGCGTTGCCTAGACTCTGGGCGTCACCCCCCGGAAACTCCCGATGTCCTCTACCCGCATCGTTCCGTTCTGGAACCGCCTGCCCGCGTTCGCCCTTTACCCGCTGAAGGGCGCGCCACTCGCGTCCCTGCTGGTCTTCACGCTGCTCATCAGCATCGCTTCCCTGCTACCCATCATCGGCTGGCTGCTGGCCGGGCTGATCTGGCTCGGCGCGCTGAAACAGGCCTTCGAGATGCTGCTCGCGACGGCCAACGGACGGATGGAGGCGCCGGAAGTCAGCCTCGATATTGGCAACGGCACGGTGATCCGCTACGTGCTGCTGCAGCTGACCGCGCTCTTGGTGCCGCTCCTCCTCGCCTTCATTCTCGGCCCGGCCGTCGGCTTGGCGCTGCTGGTGGCGATGGGCATCCTGCTGCCCGCGGCGACGATCGGCCTCGCCATCAGCGAAAGCCTGCGCGTCGCCCTGAACCCCGAGTACCTGTGGCGCATCGCGTCGCGCATCGGCTGGCCCTACCTCGCGGTGGTCGGCCTTTCGCTGGTGATCCACTACAGCGCCGCCAACGCGGACGCCCTGCTCTCGCGCTGGCTGCCCGGCCTGCTGGCCAGCCCGCTCGGCATCGCCTTCTCGCTGTGGGCACTGTTCGCGGCCTTCCATCTGATGGGCTATCTCGTGTGGCAGTACCACGAGACGCTCGACTTCGAGCCGGCGGCACCGCTGACGCCGGGCGAGCTGCCAAAGACGCGCGATGCCGAGCTGCTGGCGCGCGTCGAAGGCCTGATCACCTCGGGGGAGATCGATGTCGCGCTGGTGCACCTGCGCGATGAGATCCGCGACCGCGCCGTCGACTTGCCCGTGCACGAGCTCTACCGGCGCGCGCTGAAGCTGAAAGGCGACCAGGGTGCTGTCCTCGCACCCGCGAAGTTGATGCTGCAGTCGCTCATCGTGGCGAAGCAGGATCGCAAGGCCCTGCTGTTGCTCCGCGAGAGCATGGCAAGCGACCCCGGCTTCCTGCCGTTCGAGATCGAGGACGGCGAGCGCCTCGCGCTGGTCGCACTGCAAGGTGGCCAAACCGACCTCGCGCTGTCCCTGACCAAGGCGCTGATCAACGCGCATCCGCGCCACGCGCGGCTTCCGCACTGGGTGCTGCAGGCCAGCGACCTGACGCTGCGTCGCGGCGAAGACCCAAGCATCGCCCGGCAGTGGCTGTCAGAGGCCGAAGCGCAGTGCCGCGACGACGAGCTGCTGCGCCGGCTGGACGCGCAGCGCACCGCCCTCGGGCTCTAGCCGGCTGGCTGCACCCGGCGCACGGCCGGCCTAGCCGAGCTGCGCGTCAGCCTTGAGCGCCTCCGGCGTCCCCGGCAGCGCACGGGACAGCGCTTCGAACAGCCGTCGCGCCGCCGCTTCGTCGCCATCGCGTCGCAGGTCGAAGGCGAGGCGCAGCCAGCGACCCGCCCATTCGACGGGCAGTGCGGCAAAGGAATCGGCCGCCGCAGCGGTCTCGCTCAACACGGCACCGGCGTCCACGACATAGCCCACGGCCAACAGCATCTCGGCGTGCGCGAGCGCGTCGTTGGGCGCCCATCGGCCACCGCGCTCGCGCCAGGCGGCAAGCGCATCCAGCACCTTGGCGCGATCCGCCGCCCGCGTTTCGCGCAACAGGGCGCTGGCGTGGGCGGCGGCCAAGGGCACGCGGGCGCCGACCTGTGCGGCGCGCAGCGCCAGCAGGCGCGCGTCGACCGGCACCGGCATCTGTGCCAGCAGCGGTTCGAGGGCGCGATCGACCGCGCTGAAATCGAGACGCCCGAGCGCCGACTGCGCGTCGGCGAGCGCTGACGACGCGTCCTCGACCTCGTCGATCGGCTCGTCGTAGGCCTCGCGGCGGTCCCCGCGGAGCGCCTTGACGCCGAGCGCCAACAGCGCTCCGGCGACGATGCCACCGGCATGCGCCTGGTAGGCAACGTTGCTGCGCTCGTCGAGGGCCCACTGCAGCAGCTCCCAGCCCAGCCAGGCCGGAAGCAGCACGAGGGCCGGCGCGCGCACGTAGTCGAAGATCACGAAGAACCAATAGAAGAAGCGGATGCGGCGCATGCCCCAGAGCACGCACAGCGCGCCCATCAGCCCGGCGACCGCGCCGGACGCGCCGAGCACGTAGGTCGGCGGGCCCGAGTGGGTCAACGCCCAGAACCACGCCGCGGCGACGCCGGACAGCAGGTAGAGCGCGAGGTGCAGCCACGGCCCCAGCGCCCGTTCGACGAGCAGACCGAGCATCAGCAGGAACAGCAGGTTGCCAAACAGGTGCCCGGCATCACCGTGCAGGAACGCACTGCTCAGCGCCTGCCGCGTTGTCGGGGCATCCGACGGCATCGCAAAACGTTCGTCGACCAGAGCCGCCATGGCCTGCCGGTACGCTGCCGAGCGCTGCCGCCATTCGGCGTGCGCGGCGGAATCGCGAAAGCCTTGACCGCGGGCCAACGCCACGCGGAAGCCGCGGTCGGCCTTCAGCAACTCGGGCGGCACGTCTTCGGCGGAGCGCACGTCAGCGTCGACAGCATGCACCAGGGCGTCCGGATGGCTGGCCGCGTAGGCGACGTACAGCGGCGCTTCGAGCGCCCCAAGTCCAGCGTCGGCGTACTGCGCGTCGGCGCGCTCGCGACGGGCGTGATCGCCCTGCTGCGGACCGAAATGGATGAACACGCAGGCCAACGCGATCAGCAGGCTCATCCACGGCAGGCGACGCGCCTCAACGCGGTGGTGCAGCGGAAGGATCAGCATCGGTCTCGTCCATGAACAGAAGACGCCAGTATGCTCGGCAACCACCGCCCTCCGGAATCGCGACGATGTCGAACGCCCTCCGCCTTTCCCTGCCATTGGCCACCGCCTTGGCCGTTGGGCTCGCCGGCCCCTCCGCCGCCCAGGTCGCCGCCACGACGACCGACAGCGCGCCGCTGTGGCTGATCACTGGCGAGCGCGTGCTGCTCGACCCGGCCGAAGGCCGCATTGGCCCGGCGACGCTGGTGATCGAGGGTGATCGGATCCTGCAGGTGCTGGAGGGCAGCAACGCGAGTCTCCCCGCGGCGCTGGCCGGGCGTGTCGATCGCGCCCGGATGTTCACCAGCAACAACGAGACTGTGTTGATGCCCGGCCTCGTCGACAGCCACGTGCACCTGACCGGCAACCCGGCCGAGCCGTTCTGGCAGGCCGTCGTCGAAACCGACGAGCGCGCCGCGATCACCGGTGTGCGTAATGCGCTGCGCACCGTGCAGGCCGGCTTCACGACGGTGCGCGACCTGGGCGCGCCGGGCAACGCCGGCTACGCCCTGCGCGACGCGATCAAGGCCGGCGATGTGCCCGGCCCGCGCATCCTGTCCGCCGGCCGGATGGTGTCGATCATCGGTGGCCACGGCGACCTCACCGGCTTCCGCCCGGAAGTCACGCGCGCGATGGACGGCGGCAACACTTGCACTGGCGCCGAGGAGTGCGCCGAGGTCGTGCGCACGCTGTCGCGCGCTGGCGCCGACGTCATCAAGTTCGCCGCGACCGGCGGCGTGCTTTCGCAGCAGAACCGTGGCCTCGGCCAGCACTTCACCGACGCCGAGATGAAGGCCATCGTCGACACCGCGCACCAGCTCGGCCTGAAGGTCGCGTCGCATGCGCATGGCGCCGAGGGCGTGGCGGCGGCGGCGCGCGCCGGCGTCGACTCGATTGAGCACGGCACGTACGTCGACGAGGACGGCATCCAGGCCATGAAGGCGAACGGCACCTTCCTCGTACCGACGCTGTCGCCGACCATCGCCTACCGCGAGAACCTGCCGAAAGGCCTGTACACCGCGGTCGTCGCGGCAAAGATCAAGGTGCGTCTCGAAGCCACCGGCAAGAACATCGCCGCCGCGCGCCGCGCCGGGCTGCCCATCGCCTACGGCACCGATTCGGGCGTGTCCGAGCACGGCCGAAACGCCGAGGAGATGCCGCTGATGGTGCAGTACGGCGGCATGAGCCCGAAGGAGGTCGTGGTGTCGGCGACGCGGACCGCCGCCGAGCTGTTGGGCCTGGAGAACGAGATCGGCCGGCTGGCGCCGGGCTTCTCCGCCGACATCATCGGCGTGCGCGGCAACCCGCTTGAGGACCTCGGCGCGCTGCAGCGCGACCGCATCGAATTCGTCGTCGCCGCTGGCCGCATCGTCAAGGACTGAGGCGGGGGATCGGGAATGGCCAACGCGGCGCCCGCATGGATCAGTGCGCTCGAGCCGGCGACGGCGCTCGGGCTGGCCGACGCGATCCTCGCCCTGCACCTCGCCATCGTCGCCTTCAACCTGGTGATGCCGCCGGCGATCCTGCTCGGCGCGTGGCGCGGCTGGGGCTGGGTGCGGGCGCGCTGGCTGCGCCTGCTGCACCTCGGCAGCATGGCCGTCGTCGCGCTGCAGGCCGCGCTTGGCGACCTGTGCTTCCTGACCGTTTGGGAGCACGACCTGCGCGTGCACGCCGGCGCGGCGGCGGCCGACGAGAGCTTCATCGAGACGCTGCTCGCCGAGCTGCTCTACGTCGACGTGCCGCTCGCGGTGCTGATCCCGATCTACTTCGGCTGGGCCGCCCTCGCGCTGGCGCTGTGGTGGCTCGTGCCGCCCCGGCGGCACAACCGGCGATGACGCCGCCTCAGATCGTGAAGCGATAGCTCAGCTTGACCAGCAGCTGCTCGGAGTCGCGCAGGTCGAACGCACTACCGAACTCGTCGCCGAGGCTGAAGCCGTCGGGCGACTCCTGGAACAACGAGCCGCCGCGCACATAGGCGATGTACAGGTCGGACAGCGGCGCGATCTGGTAGCGGTAGCGCACTTGGAAGCCGAGGTTGCGCAGCGCGAAATCGTCGAGCGCTTCGCCCGTGCGACGGGCCACGCCGTCCGGCCCGGCGCGCCACAACGCGCGCGCCTCCGCGTCGAGGCCGATGGCCTCCAGCCGCACGCGCAGCTCCTGCTTCGCGTCGATCTGCCAAGTCGTGCCGGCCGAGAGAAAGGCCTGCTTGCCCTCGAACTGCCCGAGCGCGTTGCCGCCCCGCCAGATCACCCAGTCCGGGTTGTCGATCAGCTGCAGACTGGCGGTGAAGCGCAGGCGGTCGTTGGCGTGGTACGTGGTTTCGCCGAGCAGCTGCACCAGCCCCGTGCCGCGGCCGTCGAAGCCTTCGTTCACCCAGCGCAGATGGCCGTAGTGCTCGAAGCGCCCTTCCGGCGCCCGCGCCCAGTAGCGCTCGGCGAACAGGCCGATGCGGCCGGGCAGGCGCACGAAGCCGTTACCGCGCAGCACCAGGTCGTCGTTGAGCGGACCGGTGACGAACACGTCCCAGAAGCGGTTGCCGCCGTCGCGGTACTCGCTGTAGCGGTTCACCGCCACGGTGTTGAACAGCCGCAGGCCGCGATCGTTGTAGCGGCTCGAGGCCGCGTAGCGCGTCAGGTGTGAGGCGAAGCGACTCGTTTCCGGCAGATCCGGCTGGCGCTTCGCCACTTCGTAACGCACGTAGTTGAAGTTGTTGCGCTCGAGGAAGCCGAAGTCGTTGAGCTGCAGGTTCGCGCCCAGGTGCAGGACGTAGAGCTGCTGGCGCCACTCGTTGCCGAGCTCGTGGTCGATGCGCAGCTGGCCGCCGCTATCACGGCCGCCGCGGTTCGGGTCGTCGATGTCCGAGGCCGCGAGGCCGCCGCGCACCGTCAGGCCGTCGTGCGGCGTCCACACCTGGTCGAAGGAGGCCGTGCGGGCGACGCGGTCGAGGAAGGGCCGCTTCACCTCGGTGAGCATCGCGCCGCTGGTCCAGCCCTCGCCCGCGGTGCTGACGCGCGCGGCGACGAAATCGCGGCCGGCCGGGCCGTCCTCGGTGGCCGCGAACAGGCCGTAGCCGATGCGGCCGGCGCTGCCGTTGAGCTTCACCGCGCCGGTGACGTCGCCGGCCCCGCTGCCGTCGTCTGCGCCCGCGCCGACGCGGCGCGTGTAGAGCAGGCGGTTGGCGTTGTTGAGCCCGCCGAAGCCGACGTCGAAGTAGGCCTGGTTCTCGGTGAAGAACGGCCGCTTGTCGTTGAAGAACACCTCGGTGGCGCCGAAGTTCACCACCAGCTCGTCGCTCTCGACCTGGCCGAAATCGGGGTTCAGCGTGGCCGAGAGCTGGAAGCGCCCGTTCGGCTTCCAGAACAGGTCGGCGCCGGCGGCGCTGCGGAAGCGGCCGCCCACCTGGTCCTGCAGGCCGGAAACGTAGGGCGTGATGGCCAGCAGCGACTGCTCGAAGGCCGGCACCTCGACCTTCTCGAGCACTGACAGGAAGCGCGGTTCGTTCCAGGTGACCGTCGGCCAGGCGTAGCGCGCATTGCTGTGGCCGATCACGCGATCGAGCGAGAGCCCGATCGTGCGCTTGCCGTCGCGCGCCTCGCCCATCGACGCCACGTGCCACGGGATCAGCACCTCGGCCGACCAGCCCTCGACGTCCTCGCTCGTGGCCTGCTGCCAGTCGCCGTCCCAGTCGTCGTTGAACTGGTTTTCGTTGGCGATGGTGGTGTCGCCGATGTCGCCGGCCATCGTCACCATGAAGTTGTAGCCGCTGCGTCCGTCGCCATCGAAATCGACGTACAGGTTCACGCGGTCGGCCGGCGGCACGTTGTCGCGGCCGCCGCGCGGTGACAGCCGCGGCACGCCGGCCGGCTGCGCATTCCGGAACGCAATCGCCAGGCCGTCGGGAGTGGACTTCACCCATGCCTCGGTGCGCAGCTCGGCGGGCTCTCGCGTGAGCGGCTGCACGCCGCGGAAGTCGGTGATGTGGCGGGCGTCCGCCCACTCGGCCGTGTCGATGCGGCCGTCGAGCGTGATCGCGGTGCGCGCCGCTAGGCCCTGGGCCAGCAGGGTGGCGGCGAGGGCAAGGCAGAGCCGCGTCGGCGAAACGGGGGAAACGCGGCGCATCGCGGCCTCGGCGTTGGATCGAAGGCCGGAAGCCTGCCTCCGACCCTCGGCCACGCGCGTCACCCGGAAGTCACCCCACCGAGGGGCAGGGTCAGGCGCGATTCACTTCGCGGCGGGCTTCTTCGCGCGCTTGCCCTTCTTCGGCGCCGCCTTGGTCAGCTTGGCCGTCGTCGGCTCGACCTTCTTCGGCTTGGCCTTCTTCGGTGCCGGCTCGTCCTTGGCCTGCAACATGGTGCCGGTGCACTTCGCCGAGCCGCAGCGGCACTCCCAGAGCTTCTTCAGCGCGGGGGTGTAGGGCTCGTCGAGCACGATGCCGTAGTTGTAGCTCAGCTCCTCGCCGGCGGCGATGTCGCGCAGGGCGTGGATGTAGACCTTGTCCTTGTGCTTCTTGCCCTTGGCGTTCTCTTCCTGGATGGCCTCGCAGTTCGGCGCGCAGCTGTGGTTGATCCAGCGCGCGACGTTGCCGTCGATGTTCGCGTCGATCACCCACTCGTCGTTGAGGCTGAAGAGGAAGGTGTGGCCGGTCTCGTCGTGGCCCGCGTAGTCGGCATCGACCTCAGCGTGAGCGCGCACCTTGCCCTTGTAGCGGACCACGCGCTCGCCCTTGGCGATGGCGGCGGTGGCGAACACGCCGTTGCCGTGGATGGACGACTGGCGACGTTCGATCTTCTTTGGCATGGGTCAAGGGCGGGCGCAGATGGGCGCCTATTCTCGCCGCATTGAGGGTCGGGGAACAGAGCCATGGGCCGAGCCTGGGCAAAGTACTCAGGCTGCGGCCAGCGCGTGAGCCGAGCGGTGCGCCCGCCAGCGCCGCTCCTGCACGGCGATGACCACCAAGTACAGCGCAACGACGACGGCCGGGATCAGCACGTAGCGATGATCAGGGAAGGCGTAATGCAGGACGAGGACTGCCAGCGTGCGGGCCATAGCGTGGGCATAGCCGATCCAGTGCCCAACGATCCAGCCGTACACCATCCACATCGCACCACTCAGCACGGCGATGCCCAGCGGCATGGCACTCGGGTCGGCGATGCCGAAGGGAATGGCGATGGCATAGGCCAGCAGGGCCTGTCCCATGGCGACGAAGAACAGCGTGTCGAAGACGTTCTTCGGCTGCGAACGGTCCATGAAGTCTTCGCCGGTGAGCTTCGAAAGCCCCATGCCGAGGTAGGCGATCATGCCGGTGGCGATCACCAGCACCCAGAGCATGGTCGCCTCGGGCAGGAACAGACCGGCGATGCCCACCCCCGCCCAGGCCAGGGTGCCGGCCAGGGGCATGGCCAGCCCACGCTTCGCCGCGAACTCGGCGCGCTGCAGCTCAAGCGAGCGCTCAGAAGACGACATGGCGCACCCAGCCGAAGCCGCCGGTCCAGTAGGCCACCCAGGCGAAGCCGAAGCCGGCCCAAGCGAAGTCCTTGCCAGCCTTGATGGCCTTGCCGGCCACATAGGCCACGCCGGCGATCAGGGCGATACGGGTCAGGTCACGGGATTCCACGACGCTCTCCTCTTGGCCGCCCCCACCGTGGGGACGTGCGGCCAGTGTCGGGAACGGACGCCCAGCGCCCCACCGACGCGCGTCAGGACTTGTCGGTGACGGCTGTCACACCACCTTGATTGAGCCCACCCACCTCAATCCGTACAATTCCGGTCCTGATTCGGGGCCCCGCGCCCCGAGCCCCGGCCAGCCCACCCGCCAGCCCTGCACGAGCGCCTGCGCATGCTCCGCGTCACCCGACTCACCGACTACGCCACCGTGGTGCTCACGGTGCTCGCCGAACAGGCCGAGCGCGTGCACAGCGCCGCCGAGCTGGCCGAACGCTCGCGCGTCGAGCCGGCGACGGTCGCCAAGGTGCTGAAGCTGCTGGCCCAAGCCGGGCTGGTCGAGAGCTTCCGCGGCGCGTCCGGCGGTTACCGCCTCGCGCGGCCGCCGGAGCGCATCCCGCTGGTGGCGATCGTCGAAGCGCTGGAGGGCCCGCTGGGCATGACCGCCTGCAGCGTGCACGACGGCGAATGCGGCATCGAGTCGCACTGCGGCATCCGCGCCGGCTGGCAACGCATCAACGATGTCGTCGTCGATGCCCTCAATCGCACCACCCTCGCCGACATGCTGGTGCCCGCGCCAGCGGCGAAGGCCACGAAGAACCCCAAAGCCATCCCGGCCGCCCTGGTCCCGTCGACCTGAGCCGCTAAGGAGAGCCACGATGAACACCCCCATCGCCGACACCACCCTGCCCTCGGGCAAGCCCCTCGAAGCCGGCGTCGAGGAAGCGCTGAACCGCCGCTACGACGCCGGTTTCATCACCGACATCGAGACCGAGTCCTTCGCCGCGGGCTTGAGCGAGGACGTCGTCCGCGCGATCTCGGCGAAGAAGAACGAGCCGGAATGGATGACCGAGTGGCGCCTGGCCGCGTATCGCCACTGGCTGACGATGACCCCGCCCGAGTGGGCGAAGCTGAACATTGCGCCGATCGACTACCAGGGCATCAGCTACTTCGCTGCACCGAAGAACGCGCCGAAGTCGCTGGATGAGATCGACCCCAAGCTGCTCGAGGCCTACGACAAGCTCGGCGTGCCCCTGCACGAGCGCGCGCGGCTGGCCGGCATCGCGGTCGACGCCGTCTTCGATTCCGTGTCGGTCGGCACCACGTACAAGGACGAGCTCAAGAAGGCCGGTGTGGTCTTCTGCTCGATCAGCGAGGCCCTGCACGAGCACCCGGAGCTGGTGAAGCAGTACCTCGGCTCGGTCGTGCCCGTTGGCGACAACTACTTCGCAGCACTCAACTCGGCCGTGTTCTCGGACGGCAGCTTCGTGTTCATCCCGAAGAACACTCGCTGCCCCATGGAACTGTCGACGTACTTCCGCATCAACGCCGGCCACACCGGGCAGTTCGAGCGCACCCTGATCATCTGCGAGGAGAAGGCCTATGTGTCCTACCTCGAAGGCTGCACCGCGCCGATGCGCGACGAGAACCAACTGCACGCCGCCGTGGTCGAGCTGGTCGCGCTGGACGACGCCGAGATCAAGTACTCGACGGTGCAGAACTGGTACCCGGGCGACGAGAACGGCGTCGGCGGCATCTACAACTTCGTGACCAAGCGCGGTGAGTGCCGCGGCGCGCGCTCGAAGATCAGCTGGACGCAGGTCGAGACCGGGTCCGCCATCACCTGGAAGTACCCGAGCTGCGTGCTGCTCGGCGACGACTCGGTGGGCGAGTTCTACTCGGTGGCCCTGACCCACCACCGCCAGCAGGCCGACACCGGCACCAAGATGGTGCACATCGGCAAGAACACCAAGAGCACCATCGTCTCCAAGGGCATCAGCGCCGGCCGCGGGCAGAACACCTACCGCGGCCTCGTCAAGGTCGAGAAGACGGCGGCGAATGCCCGCAACTACACGCAGTGCGACTCGCTGCTGATCGGCAAGCGCTGCGGCGCGCATACCTTCCCCTACATCGAGGTGAAGAACGCCAGCGCCACGGTCGAGCACGAAGCGACCACCTCGAAGATCAGCGAGGACCAGCTGTTCTACTGCCGCGCCCGCGGCATCGGCGAAGAGGACGCGGTGAGCCTGATCGTCGACGGCTTCTGCAAGCAGGTCTTCAAGGAGCTGCCGATGGAGTTCGCCGTCGAAGCCAAGAAGCTGCTCGAAGTCAGCCTGGAAGGAGCCGTCGGATGAGCACCACGCCCTCGACCGTGCCCGCCACGGCCGCGCGCTTCCCCGGCCAGACCGCGCTGCGCGCCCTGCTCGCGGGCTTGTCGCCGAAGCTCTGGGAGATCCCGCGCATCATCCGCGTGCAGCCCTGCGACGCGCCGCTGCCGCCGAACGCCATCGCGGTCGTGCGCGAAGCGGAAGGCTGCACCGTTATCGAATCGATCGCCGACCACACGCCGTCGGAAGGCGAGCCGCAGTGGGCGCAGATCACCCTGTCTATCGACTCCAGCCTCGAGGCCGTCGGCCTCACGGCGGCCGTCGCGCAGGCGCTGGCCGAAGCCGGCATTCCCTGCAACGTCGTCGCAGCCATGCACCACGACCACCTGTTCGTGCCCTGGGCGCAGCGCGATGCCGCGCTCGCCGCCCTGCACACCCTCTCCGAAAAGTCCCGCTGAGCGCACCATGCTGAAGATCGACAACCTCCACGTCCGCGTCGGCGGCCGCGACATCCTCAAGGGCCTCTCGCTCGAGCTCGCCCCTGGCCAAGTGCACGCCATCATGGGCCCGAACGGTGCGGGCAAGAGCACGCTCGGCAACATCCTCGCCGGCCGCGACGGCTACGAGGTCACCGAAGGCTCCGTGACGTACCTGGGCAAGGACCTCCTCGCACTGGAACCGGAAGAGCGCGCCGCCGAAGGCGTGTTCCTCGCCTTCCAGTACCCGGTCGAGATCCCGGGCGTGAACAACACCTACTTCCTGCGCGCCGCACTCAATGCGCAGCGCAAGCATCGCGGCGAGCCCGAGATCGATTCGATGGGCTTCCTGAAGCTGGTGCGGCAGAAGCTCTCGGTGCTGCACATCAAGGACGAGCTGCTGAACCGCGCCGTCAACGTCGGGTTCTCAGGCGGCGAGAAGAAGCGCAACGAGATCTTCCAGCTCGCCGTGCTCGAACCCAAGCTCGCCATCCTCGACGAGACCGATTCGGGCCTTGATATCGACGCGCTGAAGCTGGTCGCCGAAGGCGTCAACCTGATGCGCTCGCCAGAGCGCAGCTTCCTGGTGGTGACGCACTACCAGCGCCTGCTCGACTACATCAAGCCCGACGTCGTGCACGTGCTCGCCGACGGCCGCATCGTCGAGAGCGGCGGTCCGGAGCTGGCCCTCGAGCTCGAGCAGCATGGCTACAGCTGGGTCAAGGACCGCATCGCGCCGGCCGGAGCCGGCGCGTGAGCACCGGCGCCGCCCCGGCGACGGGCACGCTGTCGGACGCGATGGCCGCGCACGGCCTCACCGTGCCGACGACGCGCAGCGAGCGCTGGAAGTACACGAATCTGCGCGCGCTGGCCGCACGCCGCTTCGCGGCACCCGACGGCCGGCCTGACGTCGACCTCAAGGTGATCGCCGACGTTCCTGCGCCACGGCTCGTCATCGCCAACGGCCGTTACGCGCCGGCGCTGTCCGACTTGCACGGCCTGGCCGAAGGCCTGCGCGTGCGCCTGCTCTCCGAAGTGCTCCGCGACGCGCCCGCCGAGGCCGCCGCATGGCTGGCCACCGATGCGGACGTTTCGGCGAACCGCAGCGCCGACGCCGCCTTCCAGCAGTGGAACGGCGCGCTGGCCGACGAGGGCTTCGTGCTCGAGGTCGACGCCGGCGTGCGCGTCGATGCGCCGCTGCACCTCATCGTGCTCGGCGTCGAGGACGGCGCGGAGCGCGCCTTCCATCTCCGCCATCGCATCGTGCTCGGCGCAGGCGCCGCGCTCACCGTCGCCAAGCACCACCTCGGCGCCGGCGCGCACCGTCACCTGCTCAACACCGTGCTGCAGGTCGAGCTGGGCGAAGGTGCGGCGCTGACGCAGGCGCGCGTGCAGCGCGAAGCCGACGGCGCCACCCTGCTGCAGCGCACGCAGGCCACGCTCGGTGCGAACGCGCACTACCGCCGGCTGGACCTCGAACTCGGCGGCGCGCTGTCGCGCCACGAGCTCGACGTGGTGCTGGCGGGCCACGGCGCGCAGCTGGAGGCGAACGGCGTGCTGCTGGCCGACGGCCGAAGGCATCTCGACACGCGCCTCGGCATCGAGCACCGCGGCCGCGAAACCCGTTGCGAGCTGGTCTGGCGCGGCATCGGCGCACAGCGCGGTCGCGCCGTGTTCCACGGCGGCATCCTGATCACCGAGGGCGCCGACGGCAGCAACGCCGCGCTGTCGAACAAGAACCTGCTGCTCGACGACGGCGCCGAGATCGACACCCAGCCGGTGCTGGTCATCCACGCCGACGACGTGCAGGCCGCGCACGGCGCGACCGTCGGCCGGCTCGACGATGCCGCACTCTTCTACCTGCGCGCGCGTGGCCTGCCGAAGGACGAGGCCGCGGCGATGCTGACCGGCGCCTTCCTGCGCGAGCCGCTGGCGGTGCTGGGCCACGAGGGGTTGGAGGTCACGCTCGCCGCTGCGCTCGACGCCCGCCTCGCCGGCGCGAGCGCATGAGCAGCGCCATCGACTGGGCGGCCGTCCGCGCGCAGTTCCCGCTGCTCGAGCGCACGGTGCACGGCAAGCCGCTGGTGTATCTGGATTCCGCTAACACCGGGCAGAAGCCGCAAGCCGTCATCGACGCCGTCAGCGAGTTCAGCGCGCGGCACAACGCCAACGTCAGTCGCGCCGTGCACGCGCTCGGCAGTGAGGCCACCGAAGCCTACGAAGGCGCGCGCACGACACTCGCACGATTCCTCAACGTCCGTCGCGACGAGCTGGTGCTGTGCAGCGGAACGACCTTCGCGCTGAATCTCGTCGCCTACTCCTGGGCCCTGCCGCGGCTGAAGGCGGGCGACGCCATCGTGCTGACGCGGATGGAGCACCACGCCAACATCGTGCCCTGGCAGCTCGTCGCCGAGCGCACCGGCGCCACGATCAAGGTCGCCGAGCTCACCCCCGAAGGCGAGCTCGACCTCGACGGCCTGTGGAAGCTGCTGACACCCGAAGTGAAGCTGCTCGCGTTCGCGCACGTGTCGAACGTGCTCGGCACCGTGAACCCGGTGCGCGAAATCTGCCGCGAAGCCGCCAAGCGCGGCATCGTCACCGTCGTCGACGGCTCGCAGGCGGTGCCGCACCGCCCGGTCGACATCGCCGCGCTCGGCTGCGACTTCTACGCCTTCACCGGCCACAAGATGTGCGGCCCGACCGGCACCGGCGGCCTTTGGGGCCGCAGCTCCCTGCTCGCGCAGATGCCGCCCTTCCTCGGCGGCGGCGAGATGATCAAGGAAGTGCGCTTCGAGGGCACCGTGTTCAACGATCCGCCGATGCGCTTCGAGGCCGGTACGCCGAATATCTCGGGCCACATCGGACTTGGCGCCGCGGCCGAGTGGCTGTCCGCACTCGGCATGGCGAGCATCGAAGCCCGTGAGCAGCAGCTGCTCGAACACGCGACGGCGGCGATGTCGGCCGTGCCCGGCCTGCGGATCTTCGGCACCGCACGCGAGAAGGCGGCGGTGATCTCCTTTGCCATCGACGGCGCCCACGCGCACGACCTTGCGACGCTGCTCGACCTCGAGGGCGTCGCCGTGCGCTCCGGCCAGCACTGCGCGCACCCGCTGCTGGCGTGGTTCGGCGTGTCGGCCACCTGCCGCGCGTCGCTGGCCTTCTACAACACCGAGGCCGAAGTCGACGCGCTGGTAACGGCGCTGAACAAGGTCCGCAAGCTGCTGCTCTAACGCCGCACCGACGACGCGACCCATGCCCGACCGCCTGCACTTCCGCCCTGCCACCCTCGACGACCGCGACGCGATCATCGCGCTGGTCACCTCGGCCTACCGCGGCGACGCCAGCCGCGCCGGCTGGACCACCGAAGCCGACCTCCTCGACGGCCCGCGCGTCGCGCCCGAGGTGCTCGAGCAGGACATCACCCGCCCGCGGAGTGTTGTCCTGATCGCGGAGAGGGACGAGCTGCCGGAGTTCGCCTGCGCGCCCGAGCCCGGCGCGCTCGCGATGCTGCGGCGGATGGTCGCCTGCGCCCACGTTTGCGACGACGCCGGCGCCGGCTACTTCGGCATGTTCGCGGTCGACCCGACGCGCCAAGGCGGCGGCCTCGGCGACGCCGTGCTGCGCGAGTGCGAGCGCATCGCCCGCGAGGAGTGGCGGCTGCCGGTGATGCGCATGACGGTGATCGATGTGCGCGACGAGCTGATCGCCTGGTACGAGCGCCGCGGCTACCGGCGCACCGGCATCAAGAAGCCCTTCCCCTACGGCGATGAACGTTTCGGCCAGCCGAAGCGCGATGACCTGCGGTTCGAGGTGCTGGAGAAGACGCTATGACGTGGACCCGCGTCTGCGCCGCGGACGAGCTGGCTCCCGGCGAAACCCGCGTGGTCTGGGACGGTGACACGCCGATCCTCGTCATCAACTTCGACGGCGCGCTCTATGCCGTCGAGGACAAATGCACGCACGAGGACTACGAGCTGTCCGCCGGCCCCTTCGACGCCGAGGAAGGCGTGCTCGAATGCCTGCTGCATTCGGCGAAGTTCGACGTGCGCACCGGCGCGGCGCTGTGCGCGCCGGCCTATCTGCCCCTGGTGAAGTTCCCGATCAAGGTCGAGGACGGCGCGGTGTGGACCCGCGACGACCGCTGAGCTTCACCAGCAGCACCTCACCTCCGCCCTCGATCACCCG
>JBOFQO010000090.1:0-3082 GCA_051660925.1 Silanimonas sp.
ACCATGCCGCACAAGGTCAACCCGATCGACTTCGAGAACGCGGAAGGCAATTTCGGCATCGCCAATGCCCTGTTCGAACACTTCGGCGCGAAGCTGCCGATCAGCCGCTGGCAGCGCGACCTCACGGATTCGACCGTACTGCGTGCGCTGGGCACGGCCTGGGGCCACACGGCGGTGGCCTTCGACGCACTGAATCGCGGCGTCGGCAAGCTGAAGGTGAACCCATCGCGTCTCGCCGAAGACCTTGATGCGTCATGGGAAGTGCTGGCCGAAGCCGTGCAAACGGTGATGCGCCGTTACGGCCTTCCGAACCCCTATGAGCAGCTCAAGGCGCTGACCCGCGGCCAGGCCATCACCCGTGAGTCGATGCAAGCCTTCGTCGCCTCGCTCGACCTGCCAAACGAGCCGAAGCGCGCCCTGCTCGAGCTGACCCCAGCGCGCTACACGGGCTACGCCGAGACACTGGCGAAGACGGTCTGAGCCCGCCTCAGCCGCACGAAACCCCGCCATGACGCGCAAGACCGCCACCTCGACCGCGCCGCCCATCGAGATCGACGCCACCGGCAAGGGCCCACTCGGCATGCCAGCGGCCGACTTCCTGCGCGACTACTGGCAAAAGCGCCCGCTGCTGATCCGCAACGCCTTCCCCGGCTTCGAAAGCCCGCTCAGCCCCGACGACCTCGGCGCGCTATCGCTGGAGGCCAGCGCGCTGTCGCGGCTCATCCTGTGGGACCGCAGGAAAGACCGCTGGACCGTCGAAACCGGCCCGCTACCCGAGGACCGCTTCGACCGCGTGCCGTCACGCGACTGGACCCTGCTGGTGCAGGATGTCGACAAGTGGGACGCCGACGTGCGCGCGCTCGTCGACGCCTTCCCCTTCCTGCCGCGCTGGCGCATCGACGACGTGATGATCAGCTTCGCCGTTGAAGGCGGCTCGGTCGGTGCGCACATCGACCAGTACGACGTGTTCCTCTTGCAAGGCATGGGCCGACGGCATTGGCAGATCGACGCGAACCCGGGACAGTCCGCCGACTTCCGCGACGACGCACCGATAAAGCTGCTGAAGTCGTTCACGCCCAGCCATGAGTGGACGCTGGGCCCTGGCGACATGCTCTACCTGCCGCCCGGCCTTGGCCACCATGGCGTCGCGCTCGACCCCTGCCTGACCTTCTCCCTGGGCATGCGCGCGCCGGCGAAGGCCGAGCTGATCGAGGATTTCGCGCTGGAACTGGCCAGCCGCGCCGGTGAGAAAGAGCGCTACGCCGACCCAGACCTTGCGGTTCCGAACGATGCGTTCGAGATCGACGCCGCCGCGCTCGCCCGCGTGCGCGCGACGCTGGGCAGCATGGCCGACGACGATGCCTTCCTGCACCGCTGGTTCGGCCGCTTCATCACCCGCTACCGCGCCTCTGGCAACCTGCAGCCGCCGAAGAAGTCGCCGACGCGCGCCGAGTTCGACACCGCGCTGGCGGCGGGTGGCGTTGTGCAGCGCCACCCGTTCGCGCGCGTGGCCTGGCTGCGCGAAGGCAAGACGAAGGCGATGTGGTTCGTCACCGGCAGCGACATCGAGGGCCTGCGCGCGACGGACGCCGCCCTGCTGTGCCGCCTCGACACGCTGGACGCCGCCGCCTGGGCGACGCTGGACGAGCACGCCCGCGAGGCCGTCGTCGCACTGGCGGCGCTCGGACACTACCGCGCGGTGACACCGAAGAAGCCGCGCGCAGCGAGGAGACCTCGATGATCAACCCCGACTTTCGCGTTGAACCCGCCGACTACACCGTCGACTTCGCCGATCTGCGCGCCGTGCGCGAGCCGGTGTTTGTCATCGAGCAGCAGGTGCCGATCGAGGAGGAATGGGACGCGCTTGACCCGCACTGCCGCCACGTCATTGCCCGTGACGCGCACGACCGCCCCATCGGCACCGGGCGGCTGACGCCGGAACGCAAGATCGGTCGGATGGCCGTCGTGGCCGAGTGGCGCGGCAAGGGCGTCGGTGCTGCCCTGCTCGAAGCGCTGATGGACGAAGCCCGCGCCCTGGGCTGGCCCGAAGTGACGCTGAATTCGCAGACGCATGCGATGCCGTTCTACGCGGCGTACGGCTTCGAGCCGTTCGGCGACGAGTTCATGGAAGCCGGCATCCCGCACCGGAAGATGCGCAAGGCGCTCGGCGCACCCGACCCGGGCCGCCAGCCGCGGCCGGCGGCCACCGGCGACGCCGCGCTGCGCGAGATCGGCAGCGAGGCCGAGGTGCGCATGCTGAGCGTCGAGGTGATCGGTCGTGCGCGCCGCGAGATCCGCATGTTCACCCGCGACCTCGAGGCGACGCTGTACGCGCACCCGGACCTCATCGAGGCAATGCGCGCCTTCGCCACCGCCGGCCGGGGCCCGAGCGTGCGCATCCTCGTGGTCGAACCGGAGCGCCTGCGAGGCGACGGCCACGCCCTGCTTCCGCTCGCACAGCGCCTGAGCTCGGTGTTCGCGCTGCGCACGCCGGTCGATCCGGAAGATCGGCAGGCCGCCGAGAGCTACCTCGTCGCCGACGAGACAGCCTACGTCTTCCGACCGCTGGCCACGCGCTTCGAAGGCACAGCCTGCCTCGACGGCCCCGCGCGTGCGCGCCAGCTCGCGCAGGCCTTCGACCGCCGCTGGGAGCGGGCACGCGAACTCACCGAGCTGCGCGCGCTGGGGATCTGAGCGCGTCGGGCGCGCGGGCCCGGCTCAGGCTTTGGTCAGTGGCGATTCGGGCAGGCGGATCTCGAAGGTGTAGCGCCCGTTCCCGTCGGCCGCGATCTGCATCAGTTCGACGCGCGCGCCGCTGCCGGAAGCGGCCGCATCGATGGAACGCAGGGTGTTCGAGACACACGGCATGTCGGCCGCGTCGCCACGCACGATGACCGCGGTACCGGCATAACGCAGTCCGGTGCTGCGGCAGCCTTCGGCCATCATCGGGGCAAGGCGGGCTTCCACCGCGGTGAGCGGGGCGAATCCGGGAGGGAGCGGGTCGGACGGCACGATCGCCGCCGTGTGGGGTTGCGGGCTGAGTTCCGCCGGTTGCGGCGACATCGGGGTGGCCGCACCCCCG
>JBOFQO010000091.1:0-19203 GCA_051660925.1 Silanimonas sp.
GTGGTACACCGCCAGCGCGAGGCGCGCCTCCGCGTGGTCGGGCTCGATAGCCAGCGTCTTGTCGAGGCTCTCGCGCACCTTCCCGGCGAGGCCCTGCTTCAGCGCCTTCACGATGCTGATGCCCTGGCTGTAGCGGCCAAGGCCGAAGGCGCGACGGTAGTGGCTGTTGGCCTCGGCAGGCAGGGCGCCGATCGCCTGCTCGGCGATGGCGGCGACGAATTCGAAGCGCTGCAGCTGTTCGGCCTCGTCGTCGACGAGGTAGGCCGCGTGGATGCCCATGGCCTTCGTCGCCAGCGAGGCGCCGATCACGCCGAGCGAGCGGCCGGCGTCGTGTGCGGCCTCGAAGCGGCCCTCGTGGAAGGCCCGCCAGCCGTCCTGCAGCTGCGCGGCGACGGCGTCGGCATCGAGGCCCTTCGGCCCCGAGCTGCCTGCGGCCTTCAGGAGAGCTACGGCGCGTTTGGCATCCGGGAAAGGTTCGGTGTCGCCGGCGTGCAGATCTTTCCACGCCTTCTTCAGCGCATCGCCCGTGAAATCGAACTTCGGGGCCTTGGCGGGCAGGGCAGCCCAGCCGGACTTCTTCTTCGTCGCCATCGCAGGGGTCTCCTCGAACCAGCGCGCAGACTGCGGCGATATTTCGCCCGCGTCTAGTGTGAAAACTCTGCGCCGCGAACCAAAACTCGCCGCGACGCCACTCCGGCGCATTCCAACGGTGGTCCCATGGCACGTTCGTCCTCCCGCACCCGCAGCACCGCGCGCCCGCGCGCCGTCGCCGCGCCGGTCAACCCCCGTACGCTCTTTCTCGCCAGCCTCGGCGCGATCGCGCTGGGTCGCCGCGAAGCCGAGCGTCTCGCCGCCGACGCCGCCACGGTGCCGCAGCGTCTGCGCGCTGGCGCCGATGCCGCGGTCGACACCGCCCGCGGTGAAGTGCAGAAGTTTGCGAAGTCGGCCCGTTCGCGCATCGCGCCGCTGCGTCGTGAGGCCGACAAGCTCAGCAAGCAGATCGATGCTGCCCGCACGCAGGGCGTGGCCGAAGCCGCCAAGCGCCTGAACCCGCTGCTGTCGCGCGTCGGCCTGCCGGCCATCGTGCTCGCCAAGGCGCCGGCGAAGCGCGCCACCAAGACCGCGGCGAAGCGCCCGGTCGCGAAGAAGGTGGCGAAGGCCCGTCGTCGGGCCTGAGGCCTCAGTCCTGGTAGGCCTGGCTGAGCGTGTTCAGGTGGACACGCTCGGCATCGCGCAGGAAGGGCGAGATCAGCATCATCATTTGCACGATGCCCTGGCGGATCGACTTCGCCTCGTCCTGATCGCCGCGCGCGGCGCCGTAGTTCAGCCAGAACGTCGCGACCACGAGGATGTTGGTTGCCAGCGCATCCATCTCCGCCGCCGAGGCGCGCAGGATGCCGGCCTGTGACAGGCCACGGATCACCATGCTGGCGTTGTCCGTGGCGCGCTTGAGGATCCGTGCGAATCGCACGCGCAGCCGCCGGTTGCGACTGAGGATGTCGACGAGGTCGCGGTAAAGGAAGCGGTTGTCCCAGATGCACTCGAAGACGAGGTGCATCTGCAGCCAGATGTCCTCGAGGCCCGGCAGCCGGCCCTCCGGCACCGTCATCGCTGCGCCGATGCGCTCTTCATAGCGCCCGAACAGCTGCTCGATGATGTCGTCCTTGTTGCGGAAGTGGTAGTACAAGTTGCCCGGGCTGATCTCCAGCTCGTCGGCGATGTGGTTCGTGGTCACGTTCGGCTCGCCCTGGGCATTGAACATCGCCAAGGCGCAGTCGAGGATCCGTTGCCGGGTCTGGGGAGCCATCGGGTGGTCGCGGGCCGGCCGTCAGGCCGTCAGTTTCTTGACCAGGTCGACGTACTTCTTCATTGCGTCGTCCTGCTTCGTGCCCTTCAGCTTCTCCCAGGCTTCGTACTTGGCATTGCCGACGAAGTCGAAGAAACCGGGGCGCGCGCCGTTGACGTCGCCTTCGGAGCCCTGCTTGTACAGCGCGTAAAGGCGCAGCAGTGTGTCGTTGTCGGGGCGCTCGGCCAGGGCCATCACGGCTTCCTTGGCCTGTTCGAACTGGGTCTTGAGGTCGGGCATCGGACGGGTCCAGCAATGACGGCGACCGCTGAGATACCACGCCCCCCGGGGCCGGTCAACGCGTGACCGGTGCGCGACGGGTGTTTGTCGTTTACGCGCGCCTCTGGCACCGTAACCCGGCGTCCCGCAAGCCTGCGGGGCTTGGGTCCAACGTCGTTCCGGGGAGAGGGTGACATGACGTATTTCGTGACCGGCGGCACCGGTTTCATCGGCCGGTTCCTGGTCAGCAAACTGCTGCAGCGCAAGGGCCAGATCCACGTCTTGGTGCGCAAGGGGTCTCAGAAGAAGTTCGAGGAGACCGCGGCGAAGATGGGCTGGGACCGCAAGCGCGTCCTGCCGGTCGCCGGCGACCTCGCGAAGCCGAAGCTCGGCCTGACCGCCGCTCAGCTCAAGGCACTGACTGGCAAGGTCAAGCACGTCTTTCACCTCGCCGCCATCTACGACCTGACCGCTGACGCCGAATCGCAGCGCATCGCGAATGTCGACGGCACCAAGCACGCGATGGAGTTCGCCGGCGCGGTCAAGGCGCTGTGCTTCCACCACACCAGCTCGATCGCCGCCGCCGGCCTGTATCCGGGCGTGTTCCGCGAGGACATGTTCGACGAGGCGGAAGGCCTCAACGACCCGTATTTCCGCACCAAGCACGATTCCGAAGGCCTGGTGCGCAACTCCTGCCCGGTGCCGTTCCGCATCTACCGCCCGGGCGTGGTGATCGGCCACAGCAAGACCGGCGAGATCGACAAGATCGACGGCCCGTACTCTCTCCTCTCGCTGATCAAGAAAATGCGGCAGACGTTGCCGCAGTGGATGCCGACATTGGGCATCGAGGGCGGCAAGATCAACCTCGTGCCGGTCGACTTCGTCGTCGACGCGATGGACCACATCGCGCACAAGCGCGGGCTCGACAACAAGTGCTTCCACCTCGTCGACCCGGACCCGGAGCGCATCGGCGAGGTCATGAACACCTTCGCTCGTGCCGCCCACGCGCCGGAGATGAGCATGCGCATCGACGCGCGCATGTTCGCGGTGGTGCCGGGCTACATCCGCAGCGCGATCAAGAACCTGCCGCCGGTGCAGCGCTTCAGTCGCGCCGTGCTCAAGGACCTGAAGATCCCGCGCGAGGCGCTGGGCTACATCACCTACCCGACGCGCTTCGACACCCGCGAAGTGGAGCGCGCGCTCAAGGGCTCCGGCATCACGGTGCCGAAGCTCGATACCTACGCGTGGCGCCTGTGGGACTTCTGGGAGCGCCACCTCGACCCCGACCTGTTCATCGACCGCTCGCTGCGCGGCAAGGTCGAGAACAAGGTGGTCCTGATCACCGGCGGTTCGTCGGGTATCGGTCTCGCCGCCGCCCACAAGATCGCCGATGCCGGCGGCAAGGTCGTGATCGTCGCCCGCGGCGAGGAGGAGCTCTTCAAGGCCCGCGATGAGATCAAGGCCAAGGGCGGCAAGTGCTTCGCCTACACCGCCGACCTCACTGATCTCGCCAGCTGCGACGAGCTGATCCAGAAAGTGCAGGCCGAGATCGGCCCGGTCGACATCCTGATCAACAACGCCGGCCGCTCCATCCGCCGCTCGATCGAGCTGAGCTTCGACCGCTTCCACGATTTCGAGCGGACCATGCAGTTGAACTACTTCGGCAGCCTGCGCCTGATCATGGGCGTGCTGCCGGCGATGATCGAACGTCGCGGCGGCCACATCATCAACATCTCGTCGATCGGCGTGCTCGCCAATTCGCCGCGCTTCTCGGCCTATGTCGCCTCGAAGGCCGCGCTCGACGCGTTCAGCCGCTGCGCGCAGGGCGAGCTGTCGGGCAAGAACATCGCCTTCACGACGATCAACATGCCACTGGTGAAGACCCCGATGATCGCCCCGACCAAGATGTACGACTCGGTGCCGACGCTGACGCCGGAAGAAGCGGCCGACCTGATCGTCGATGCCGTGATCACGCGCTCGAGCCGCGTCGCCACGCGCCTCGGCATCTTCGCCTCGGTGCTCAACTCGGTCGCGCCGAAGGCCTACGAGATCGTGATGAACACGGCCTACGAGCTGTTCCCCGACTCGGCGGCGGCGAAGGGCATTAAGGGCATGCGCGAGGGCGAGAAGCCGTCGAACGAGCAGATCGCGTTCGCGGCCCTGATGCGCGGCGTGCATTGGTGATCGGAGCCAAGGCGTGGTAACGACGAAGGCCCGCGCAAGCGGGCCTTCGTCTTTCATGGCTGATTGCCCGCCGTCAGGGCTTGGTCAGCCGCAGCGCCGCCAGCGCACGTCGCTTCCGCCGCTGGCCTCCACCTGCAGGCGGACTTCGCGCAGCAGCGGGTGGTCGGCGCTGAGTGCGCAGGTTTTCTCGACGCCGGTGTCGATGCTGATACGCGGGCGCAGTGAAACGATCATTGTGCTCGCGCTCGACCAGCTGGCGCGCTCGACCTCGGCCAGCGCGGTGATGGCCTTGGCCAGAGCGCCGCGCTGCCCTGCGGCGTCGGACATCAGGCTTTCCGTTGCCGATCCGGCGGAAACCTCCGCAGTGGCTTCGCTCGCTCCCGTGGCGGATTCGGCCGATGGCGCGATGGGAGCAACGATGGCGGCCACTGCGCCGCTCGCTGCCGAGGGTCTTGGGGCCGCGGTGTCCTCCGGCGTCGTGCGCACTGCCGGCGTCGCGGCGTGCGGCGCGTCCTCCGAGGCCATCTGCCGCATGGCGAGTTCATCGAGATTGCCGCCCCAAAACACGATCGCGAGCCCCAGCACCGTCGCGCCGACGGTTGCGAGTCGGCGCGGACGATCCACCAGCGCCTCGGCCTCGGCGGCGACGCCGTTGCGCGTGCCGACATCGAGCACGCTCTGTGCCTTCGCCCATACGGTCGCGCCGTCGAGGCAGGTGACCTTCATGCGTGCGGCTTGCGCGATGGCGTCGTCGTCGAGGCTGCCGAGCGTCGCGACGATGACCTCGTCGACTTCGGCGTCCTGGCGCCTTCGCTCGGCGTCGAGTAGCGCGGGCGCGCCGATCCGGTAGCTGGTGCCGTGCTTGTAGATCAGCAGGACCCGGCTGCCGCCGCGGGTGAGGTGACGCTCGGCGAGCGGCATGCCGCCAGGCCCGGTCAATTCCGCGGATTGCACGTAGCCTTCCGGCACCAAGGCCTGTACCAGCAAGTCGAGTGCTTCACGCCAGCGACGCGTGTTCAGGACTTCGATGCCGATGCGCTGCGCGTGCGCGCGCTTCTGGACGCGGTCGAACCAGAGCCGGCTGCCGAGCACCAGGGCGACGGCGACGGCGAGGGCGATGAGGATCGAAACGACAACGGACATGGGGTTGGTCGGCCTGGACGAGCCGAGAGGGTAGCCCCTTGCGCTGCACAAAAAAACACGACGCCGTTAAGGCGTCGTGTCGTCGAGCCGCCCGCAATCCCTGGGGCCGGTCGGGGAGGGAGCGCCCGACCCCGCTGGATTGCGGGCGAAACGGGGCTCAGCCCTGCGGCGCGTCCGGCGCGGCGATCGGCGCGAGGGCCGACTTGCGGGCCTTGACCGGCTTGGCGGTGGCCTTGCTGCTGGCCTTGCGGGTCGGCTTCGAGGCCTTCTTGGCGGCCTTGGCCGGCGCCTTCTTCGCTGCCTTGGCCGGGGCCTTGGCGGCGGCCTTCGGGGCCTTCGTCGGGGCCGCGCCGCGCTGCTTCAGCGCGCGGGTCAGCTCGTCCACGCGGGCGGTCAGCTCGACCAGGTCCTCGCGGCTCGGCACGCCGAGGCGGGTCAGGGCGCGCTGCACACGCTCTTCGAACACCTTTTCCAGGCGGTCCCAAGTGTCGACGGCGCGTTCGCGAACGGTGCCGACGCGCTCCTCGACGGCGTCACGTACGGCGTCGACGCGGCCCGTCGCCAGCTTGCGGGTGGCGGTTTCGAAGGTCGAACCTTCCTTGACCAGCGCGTCGAACAGCTTGGAACCCTCGTGCTGGGCGCGCTGGAAGGCGCCAACGCCGGCGAGCCAGATCTGTTGCGCCGATTCGGCAAGGCCGCGCGAGAGCTGCTCGGCCTTGGCTTGGAGATCGGCGGGCGACGCCGCGGCCGAGGGGGACTTGCGGGTCGACTTCTTCAACTTGGCCATGACTCTTCCTGCACCTTGGGCTGAGTGTAATGTGCGCGCAGTCTCGTGACGGGCGCTAGAGCATTCACACCAGTGTGACGCTCAGGAACGGGCCTTGCGAGCCGCTCCGCGCCGGCGTCGCGGTGCCGGCGTTTCGCGCTGCAGCAGGGCTTCCACGTCGTCGAGCGAGCGCCGCAGGCGTGCCGTGGTTTCGGTCTGCATCCGGCGCCTGCCGACGCCGTCGAGGATCGACAGCCCCGAGGCATCGAGCACCTCGTCACGCAGTCGCAGGCCGTGGCGGGCGAACATTGGCCCGAGTTGCGCGCGGCGCTCTCGCAGGTCCTTCAGCGTCGCGCGGAAGGCGTACTCGCAGACCTTTACCCGGTTGTCGTAGCTGAAGACGCTGGTGAAGAACATCTCGCCGTCGTCCTCGTCCGGCTCCATGACGATCTGGTCGGTGTCCGGGTACTGGCGAGCGTACTTCTCCAGCCCCACCTGCACCCGCGACTGCAGCAGGGTGCGGAACGTCTGCGACAGCACCACCGGCAACCCACCCTCCGCAAGACGGTCGAGGCCGACGGGGCGCTTGCCGCCGCGGCTGGCGTTGAAGGGCACGAAGGGATTGACGCCGAGCAGCAGGTCGATGCCCTTGTCGAGTGCGACCGAGGCGTGCATGGTCCGGCGCAGCGCGCCATCGACGAAGTGGTGGTCGCGGATGCACACCGGTGGGTACAGGCCGGGCAGGGCGGCGCTGGCCTGCACCGCGCGCGAGATCGGCACGTCGTCCCAGTCGCGCGAGCCGAAGCGCACGGCCTTGCCGCTGTCGAGGTCGACGGCGACGACGTAAAGCGGCCGCTCCAGCTCGCGGAAGTCGTTGCTGCGGCCCTGGGTGGTGAACAGGCGGCGCAGGAAGATCTCGACGTCGGCGTTGTCGAACAGCCCGTTCGGGATGACGCCGCCCATCCGCGTCAGCAGCTCGCCGAGCGAGGCGTTGGTCGGATCGGCCAGCGACTCCTTGGCCCAGTTCAGCAGCAGGCTCGGCGCGCTGCGGGCGCGCCGCAGGTACTCCCCAAGCGCAGGCTTGAGGAAGATCTCGGGCCGAAAATGCACGTCCGCGTCGCCGGTCAGGAAGATCCGGCACATTTCCTCAGTGCTGAGCCGGTTGGCCAATCCGGCGGCGATGAAGGCACCGGAGCTGACGCCAACGTAGACATCGAGGCGCGTCAGGTCGAGGCCTTCAATCGCGCGGTCGAGCGCCCGAAGCGCGCCCAGTTCGTACATCCCGCCGGTGGGGCCGCCTCCCGCGATAGCGAGGCCGATGCGGCCCTGGCTGGGCGTGCGGGGTTGGGCGGGCTGGACGACGAGCATGTTTCGCAAGGCGATGACGAATCGTTTGGATTCTACCCGCGATCCCTGCGTCGCGTTCTGGCGTACGCGTCACGGTCACCGCATCATCGGCGTCCCGACGGCACCCTTCACCATGTCCGACGAACTCCACCAACGCGCCCGCCTGAAGGCCGCGATCGCACGGCGTCTGCGCTGGCGGGCCCAAGCCTTCGATCCGCGCGAGCCGGCCAATGCCTCGCCGCGGCTCGCCGTGCTTCGCTCCTGGCAGACACAGCGCCTGGAGGCAAGCTTCGCCGACGTGCTGGCCGACCCGCGGATGCACGCGGCCGGGCGCTTCTTCCTCAGCGACCTGTACGCTGACCGCGATTTCAGCGGGCGCGACCGCGACGTCGACCGGATCATGCCGATCATGGTCCACCTGCTGCCGGACACCATGCTGAGCGCCGCGCGCGACGCCATCGAGCTGCACGTGCTGAGCCACGCCTTCGACCTGCGGATGGTTGAGGCGATGGAGCGTCGGCGGTTGTCAAGGCTGGATGCGGCGCGCTACGGCGAGATCTATCGCGAGGCCGGGCTGCCAAGGCTGCGCGCGCGGCAGATCGCCCTCGTGGTTGCGGTGGGGCGGAGCCTCGACGCCGCCGTGCAGCGCCACGGGGTGCATCGGCTGCTGCGCGCCTCGCGTCTTCCGGCGCGGGCGGCAGGGCTATCGGAACTGCAGCGTTTCCTCGAGCGTGGGTTCGACGCCTTCGCCAAGCTCGAGGGCGCCGACCGCTTCCTCGAGCGCGTGGCGCGCGGGGAGGGCGAGATCAGCCGCCGCCTGTTCGCCGCCGACCCACAGCCTTTCCGTCCCTGAATCGGCGGCGCCGGGCCAGCTCAGCGGAACTGTTCGTCGATGACCCGGTCGATCTCGCGCTCGATCGAGCCCTTCAGCGTGAACAGCAGGAAGCCGAGGCGCACCAATACGCGCACGTCCTTAGCGGTCACCGCAATCTGTCCATCCACGCCACTGCGGGTGAACTGCAGCGTGTTGCCCTTCCAGCCGTACTCCACGTCGAAGCGCTCGGCGATACGCTCGGCGATGCGTTCCACGCGCGCCTTAGCGTCCTTCACCGGCAGCTGGTGGCTGCGGCGGATGTCGATGTCGGTCATGGGACCCTCCTGGCCCCGATTCTGGGCCATGCCGCGCCGCGTCGGCCAGCCCGTGAACGCTGTGTTACCTTTCGCGGCGCAGGAGGCCCAATGCGACTGACGTTTCCGAACGGCGAGCATGCCGCGGTCAATCTCGAGCACGGACAGGTCGGCGTGGGCAGCGCCGCCGGCGGTGGAACGACCGTCGCGATCCCGGGCCTCTCGCCCCTGCACGCCGTGTTCGCGACCGGCCGTCGCGGCAGCTGGTTGACGGTGCCGCAGGACGCCACGGTCATCGTCAACGCGCGACCGGTGAAGCGCATCGCCTACCTCCGTGCCGGCGACCTCGTCTGCCTCGCTGGCGTCCAGGTGCGTGTCGAGTCCGACGAGCCGCCGCCGCCGCCAGCGAACGCCGAAACCCCGCCGCGTCGACGCGCGTCCGACGACGGCAGCGCCTTCGGCGTGGCCAGGGCCTCGCTGCGCGGCCTAAGCGGCGCGTGGTTCGGCCGCTGCCTGCCGCTGGCTTCGCTGCGCGTGCTCGGTCGCGGCGCCGGCAGCGACGCGCGGCTGGAGGGAGCTGGCCTGCAGGAGCGCCACGCGCAGATCGATATCGAAGAAGGCGCTGTCGTGCTTCGGACGCTCTCGCCGGCAGCGCTGGTGCGTGTCAACGGCCACGCCGTGCGCGCTGCCGTGCTGGCCCAGGGTGACCAGGTTGAGCTCGGCGATCAGCGTTTCGTGCTGGAAGCCCCCGGCCTAGCTCAGGCGGCCGACGGTAGCGATACGCCGGTGCCCTCGCGTCGAGAAACCTCGACGCCGACCTCGATGCCGTCGATCAATGTTCCGAATGCCGCCCTGCCGTCCACCCCGGCGGCGAAGCGCGACCTCAGCGGCCTGTACCTGCTGATTGCGGCAGCCGCGGCGTTGGCCGCCGCCCTGACCGCGTTCTTCGTCTACGCACCGAAGGGTTGAGCCGCGCGACGCGAGATGCCCAAACGGGCATTTCGAGATTCGACTCTAATCCCGACACCTACTGTCGAAGCGATTGCGGCGCGTGCTAGCGTCGTTCTTTCGTCAACGGAGGTGGTGTGATGTCGCGGGGATTCAATTTCAGTGCCGGTCCGGCCGTCCTTCCGGAGCCGGTGCTGCGCCGGGCCCAAGCCGAACTGTTGGAGTGGGGCGGCGAGCGCGCCTCGGTGATGGAGGTGTCGCACCGCGGCAAGGCCTTCATCGCGATGGCCGAGAAGGCCGAGGCCGATCTCCGCACGCTGATGGGCATCCCGGACGACTACGCGGTGCTGTTCCTGCAGGGCGGCGCGACCACGCACTTCGCCCTGCTGCCGATGAACCTCGCCGCCGTCGGCCAGCGCGCCGACTACCTCGTGACCGGCGCCTGGAGCAAGAAGGCCGCGTCGGAAGGCAAGGCGCACGCGTCGGTGCAGGTGATCGCTGATACGGCCGCTTCGAACTACACGACGCTGCCGGCCGCCGGCAGCTATGCCATCGACCCGAATGCCGCCTACGTGCACCTGGTCGCCAACGAAACCATCCACGGCGTCGAGTTCCCAGACGCCATCGACACCGGCGACGTGCCGCTGGTGGCCGACTTCAGCTCGTCGATCCTGTCGCGGCCGATCGACGTCACGAAGTACAGCGTGATCTACGCCGGCGCGCAGAAGAACATCGGCCCCTCGGGTCTCGTGGTCATGGTCATCCGCAAGGACCTGCTGGAGCGCACCGGCCAGCCGCGCGCCAAGATCCTCAGCTACAAGGCGCACGCCGAGCAGGGCTCGATGCTCAATACGCCGCCGACCTTCAGCTGGTATCTCGCTGGGCTGGTCTTCGAGTGGATGCTGGAACAGGGCGGCCTGGCCACCTTCGAAGCCAACAATCGCCGCAAGGCGCAGGGCCTGTACGCCGCCATCGACAATAGCGGCGGTTTCTACCGCAACCCAGTGGCGCATGACGCCCGCTCGCTGATGAATGTGCCCTTCATGCTGAAGGACGCCGCCCTCGACGCCGCCTTCCTGAAGGAGTCGGAGGCCGCCGGCCTGCTGGCGCTGAAGGGCCACCGCGACCTCGGCGGCATGCGCGCCTCGATCTACAACGCGCTGCCGCTCGACGCCGTTGCGGCGCTGGTCGACTTCATGGGCGATTTCGCCAAGCGGCACGGGTGAGCCATGGCTGACGAACCGCAAGCGGAACCCAGCGAGGGCGGTGCGCCGCTTGACCTCGGGCAGGTGCGCGCCCGCATCGACGGCATCGACGAGACGATCCAGCAGCTGATCGCCGAGCGCGCCCGCTGGGCGCAGCAGGTGGGTCGCGCCAAGGGGCCGCTGAAGGCCGCGGTTGACTACTACCGCCCCGAGCGCGAGGCGCAAGTGCTGCGTCGGGTGGTCGACCGCAACGAAGGCCCGCTGGCCGACGAGGTGTTGGTGCGGCTGTTCCGCGAAATCATGTCGGCCTGCCTGGCTCAGCAGGAGCCGCTGAAGGTCGGCTACCTCGGTCCGGAGGGCACGTTCTCACAGCAGGCGGTGCACAAGCACTTCGGCCATTCGGCCAAGGGCCTGCCGCTGGCCAGCATCGAGGAGGTGTTCCAGGAGGTCGACGCCGGCAACGCCGATTTCGGCGTCGTGCCGGTCGAGAACTCGGGGCAGGGCACGATCCAGTCGACGCTGGACATGTTCCTGACGTCCTCGCTGAAGATTTGCGGCGAGGTCGAGCTCGGCATCCACCAATACCTGCTCGGGCGCACGGGCCGCATCGAGGACATCGAGCGCGTCTATGCCCATCCGCAGTCGCTGGCCCAGTGCAAGGCTTGGCTGCGCGCCAACCTGCCGAAGGCCGAGCTGGTGCCGACGCCGAGCAATGCCGACGCGGCCCGCCGCGCCCGCAACGCCGACGACGCCGCCGCGCTGGCCGGTGAATCCGCTGGCCACGTCTACGGTCTGAAGACGATCGCCGGCCCGGCCAATGACCGTGCCGACAACACGACGCGCTTCCTCGTCCTCGGCCGTGAGCTGCTGCCGACCTGCGGTCACGACCGCACTTCGCTGTTGGTATTCGTGAACGACCAGCCCGGCGCGCTGTTCGGCATCCTCAAGCCCTTCGCCGACGCCGGCCTGTCGCTGAACCGCATCGAATCGCGCCCGGCACACACCCGGCGCTGGGAGTACGCGTTCTTCATCGACGTCTCCGGCCACGTGGACCAGCCGGAGATGCAGGCCGCCCTGCAGCAGCTCGGCGCCTTCGCCTCGACGGTGAAGATCCTCGGCAGCTACCCGGTGGCGGTGCTCTGATGGTTGGTGCTTCGACGGGGCCCGGCGCCGGCGCGCCGGCCCGCGATTTCAACGCGCTCGCCAACCCCGGCGTGCGCGGGCTGGCCAGCTACGACCCCGGCCACGACATCGTTGCGCTGCGCAACAGGGCCGGCGAGCACGGCCTGCTGGAGCTGGGTGGCAACGAGAGCGCTTGGGGGCCGAGCCTGCTGGCGATGGCCGCCCTGCGCTCGGAGCTCGACACCCTCGAGCTTTACCCCGACCCGCGCGGCGGGGTGCTCAAGCACGCGCTGGCCGAAGCCTTCGGCGTGCCGACGAACCAGCTGCTGCTCGGCAACGGCACCCACGAGCTGCTGATGCAGATCGCTCAGGTCTTCGCCGGGCCGGAGCGCCCGGTGCTGGTGTCGCGCTACTGCTTCGCGGTTTATCCGCTGGCCGCGCAGGCGGCCAACGCCCGACTGGAAGTTGTCGAGGCGCTGCCCAAGGACCATCCGACCCAGCCGCGCGGCCACGATATCGATGCCATGGTCGCGGCCCTTCGTCCCGAGCACGGGCTGGTCATGCTGGCGAACCCGAACAACCCGACGGGCACCTGGCTGACCACCGCCCAGATCGAGCGCCTGCTGCAGGCGGCCGGGCCGGACACGCTGGTGGTGCTGGACGAGGCCTACGGGGAATTCCTTGCTCAGCCAGATTGCGAATCTGCTTTAAGTTTGCTTCATAAGTATTCGAATTTATTGATAACTCGGACCTTTTCGAAGCTGCACGGCCTGGCCGCGCTGCGGGTCGGTGTGCTGGTCGCTGACCCGGGTGTCGTGGCGGTCATGGAGCGCGTCCGGGAGAGCTTCAACGTCAACAGCCCCGGCCTCGCCGCCGCGGCGGCGGCGCTGAAGGACGAGGCCCATATCGCCACGGTCCTTCACGAAACAGCCGGCAACCGCGAGGCGCTGGCGATCGAGCTGAAGGCCCGCGGCTGGTTCGTGCACCCCTCGCAGACCAACTTCCTACTGGTCGATTTCGGCGCGCCGGAGACCGCCGCGGCCATCGACCGCGGCCTGCTGGCCCGCGACATCGTGGTGCGGCCGATGCGCGGCTATGGATTGCCGCAGTGCCTGCGGATCACTGTTGGCAAGGTCGAACAGAACGCGCGCCTGCTGAAAGCGCTGGATGCGGTGGCGACCGAGAGCGGCCTCGATGCGCCCGGCAAAGGAGCTGTCGCATGAGCAGCGCTCGTGGCGTGCCCGCCGCCTGGATCGCGGCCCCCGGACGTGCACTGGCGGGCCGCCTGCGCGTGCCCGGAGACAAATCCGTGTCGCACCGCTCGGTGATGCTGGGCGCGCTGGCCGAAGGCACCACCCGCGTCACCGGCTTCCTCGAAGGCGAGGACACTCGTGCGACCGCGGCCATCCTGCAGCGCCTGGGGGTGCGCATCGAGGCCCCGGGCGAGGGCGAGCGCGTCATCCATGGCGTTGGCCTGCACGGCCTCCGCGCCGCCGAAGGTCCGCTCGACTGCGGCAACGCGGGTACCGGTATGCGCTTGCTGGCCGGCCTGTTGGCCGGGCAGGACTTCGAGAGCGTGCTGGTCGGCGATGCCTCGCTGTCGAAGCGGCCGATGCGCCGCGTCATCGACCCGCTGGCCCGGATGGGGGTGCGGATCGACAGCGAAAGCGGGTTGCCACCGCTTCGAATCCACGCGAAGAATGATCTGCAAGGTATTGATTTTGAATGCCCTGTCGCCAGCGCTCAAGTGAAGTCCGCGATCCTGTTGGCCGGCCTGTACGCGGCCGGTCCGACCACCGTTCGTGAGCCGCACCCGACTCGTGATTACACCGAGCGCATGCTTGCGGCCTTCGGGGCGGACATCGACTTCTCGCCCGGCCTCGCCACGCTGCGTCCAGGTCACACCCTGAAGGCGACGAACGTCGACGTGCCGGCCGACTTCAGCTCGGCGGCCTTCTTCCTCGTCGCCGCGAGCGTGATCCCCGGTTCGCATCTTGTGCTCGAGCGCGTCGGCGTGAACCCGCGCCGCACGGGCTTATTGGATGCCCTGCGCCTGATGGGGGCGGACCTCACCGTCAACCCGGCAGGTGAACAGGGTGGCGAGCCGGTCGCGGATATCGAGGTCCGGGCGGCGCGCCTGCACGGCGTCGAGATCCCGGAGTCGATCGTCCCCGACATGATCGACGAGTTCCCGGCCCTGTTCACCGCGGCGGCGCTGGCCGAGGGCGTGACCGTCATCCGCGGCGCGGCGGAGCTGCGGGTCAAGGAGTCCGATCGCATCGCCGTGATGGCCGCCGGCCTGCGCGCGCTGGGGGCCGCCATCGACGAAACCGCGGACGGTGCGGTGATTGCCGGCAGCGGGTTCACGGCGGGCGAAGAGGGCTCCTCGCCGGCGGGCGAACGGCGCGGCACACTGCGTGGCGGCCACGCCGACAGCCGTGGCGACCACCGTATCGCCATGAGCCTCGCCATCGCGGCACAGTGCGCTTCGGGCGAGGTGCGCATCGACGATGTCGCTAACGTCGCGACGTCTTTTCCGGGCTTCGACGCGCTGGCGCGCGGCGTCGGGTTCGGCCTGCGACTCGCGTAGACTGCGGCCCCGCATGAGTCCTCCGATCTCCCGCGGGCACCGTCCCGAATCGACCCCGGCGTCGCGCGACGCGGCGAGCGCTTCCGCCGCACCCGTCTTGACCATCGATGGCCCCTCGGGCTCCGGCAAGGGCACGGTCAGCCGCATGGTCGCCCATGCGCTCAGCTGGCATTACCTCGACTCGGGCGCGCTGTACCGTGCGGTCGGCCTGGCCGCGGCCTGGGAGCAGATCGATCTCTCTGACGCCGAAGCGGTCGCCGCCTGCGCGGCGCGCACCGTCATCCGCTTCGACGGGGACGGGGAGGGCGAGCCCAAGGTTTGGGTCAACGGCAAGGACGCGACCCACCAACTGCGCATGGAAACCGCCGGCGCCGCCGCCTCGGCGATCGCGGCGCACCCGCCCGTTCGCAGCGCGTTGACCGATCTTCAGCGCAGTTTTCGCGCTGATCCCGGCCTGGTGGCCGATGGCCGCGACATGGGCACGGTGATCTTCCCGGACGCCCCCTTCAAGGTCTTCCTGACCGCCAGTGCCGAGGAGCGTGCACGGCGGCGGCATAAGCAGTTGAAGGAAAAGGGGGTTTCTGTTAATTTCGACAGTCTTCTGCACGAAATCTCGGCTCGCGACGAACGCGATGCCAGCCGTGCGGTGGCGCCCCTGAAACCCGCACCCGATGCGCTTTTCCTGGATTCCACCGGTCGGTCGATCGGCGAGGTGGTCCAGCACGTCCTGGCGCTCGTTCCCGAATCGATGCGACGGCCCTGAGGGCCCACGACGGCGCGCGTCGTCTGCCGCGATCCGTTCCGAAGAACCGCTCCGGCGCGCATCCCGCGTGCCGGTTTACCCACGTGCCGCGAGGCACACAGCAGGTGGGCGCGTCGCGCATCGATGCGGACGTTGCCTGATGTCCAACCAGAGAAACTCCAATGACCGAATCATTTGCCGAACTGTTCGAACAGAGCCAGACCGCGCTCAACAAGCTGAAGCCGGGCGCCATTGTGTCGGGCGTCGTCGTCGAGATCCGCAACGACGTCGTCGTCGTCAACGCCGGCCTGAAGTCCGAGGGCATCGTCCCGATCGAACAGTTCCGTAACGAAGCCGGTGAGCTCGAAGTCAACGTCGGCGACACCGTCAAGGTGGCCCTGGACTCGCTCGAGAACGGCTTCGGCGAAACCGTGCTGTCGCGCGAGAAGGCCAAGCGCGCCATGGTGTGGGACGAGCTCGAAGAGGCGATGGAAAAGGCCGAGACCGTCACCGGCCGCATCAGCGGCAAGGTCAAGGGTGGCTTCACCGTCGACATCCGCGACGTCCGCGCGTTCCTGCCGGGCTCGCTGGTCGACGTCCGTCCGGTCCGCGACCCGGTCTACCTTGAGGGCAAGGAACTCGAGTTCAAGATCATCAAGCTCGACCGCAAGCGCAACAACGTGGTCGTGTCGCGCCGCGCCGTCGTTGAGTCGGAGCACTCGGAAGAGCGCGAGCAGCTGCTCGAGCGCCTGCAGGAAGGCGCGATCGTCACCGGCGTGGTCAAGAACCTCACCGACTACGGCGCGTTCGTGGACCTCGGCGGCATCGACGGCCTGCTGCACATCACGGACATGGCGTGGAAGCGCGTCCGCCACCCGTCGGAAGTCGTCAACGTCGGCGACGAACTGCAGGTCCGCGTGCTGAAGTTCGACCGCGAGCGCAACCGCGTCTCGCTCGGCCTGAAGCAGCTCGGCGAAGATCCGTGGGACAACATCGCCCGCCGCTACCCGAACGGCGCCCGCGTGTTCGGCAAGGTCTCGAACGTCACTGATTACGGCGCGTTCGTCGAGATCGAGCCGGGCGTCGAAGGCCTCGTCCACGTGTCGGAGATGGACTGGACCAACAAGAACGTCAACCCGTCGAAGGTCGTGCAGCTCGGCGACGAGACCCAGGTCATGATCCTGGACGTCGACGCGGAGCGTCGCCGCATCTCGCTCGGCATGAAGCAGTGCACGCCGAACCCGTGGGAAGCGTTCGCGGCGATGAACAAGAAGAACGACAAGGTCTCGGGCCAGGTCAAGTCGATCACCGACTTCGGCATCTTCATCGGCCTGGAAGGCGGCATCGACGGCCTCGTGCACCTGTCGGACATCAGCTGGAACACCACCGGCGAAGACATCGTCCGCAACTTCAAGAAGGGCGACACCGTTGAGGCCGTCGTCCTCGCCGTGGATCCGGAGCGCGAGCGCATCTCGCTGGGCATCAAGCAGATGGAGCAGGATCCGTTCGGTTCCTTCGTCGCCCAGCGCCAGAAGGGCGCGATCGTCAACGGCACGGTGCGTGAAGTTGACGCCCGCGGCGCGACGGTCGATCTTGGCGACGGCGTCGAGGGCTACATCCGCGCCTCGGACATCGCCAAGGAGCGCGTGGAAGACGCCAGCCAGCACCTGAAGGTCGGCGACAAGGTCGAGGCCAAGATCGTCGGTACGGACCGCAAGAGCCGCGTGCTGCAGCTCTCGATCCGCGCCAAGGACGAGGCCGAAGTCCAGGAGACGCTCGCCGAGTACAACAAGTCGGCGGCGGAAGCCTCCAGCGGCACCACCAAGCTGGGCGCGCTGCTGCGCGAGCAGCTGGGCAACCGCGAGTAAGCGACAAAGCGATACGGCGGCCCGGGTTTTCCCGGGCCGCTGCCCCTGAACGCGGCCGTCGAAGGGATCGATGACCAAGTCCGAATTGATCGAGGCGTTGGCCCTGCGCCAGCCCCATCTCAAGCCCGAAGACGTCGAGCTGGCGGTCAAGTCCCTGCTCGAGATGATGAGCGACTCGCTCACGACCGGGCAGCGCATCGAGGTGCGCGGGTTCGGCAGCTTCTCCCTGCATTTCCGCCCGCCGCGGCTGGGCCGCAACCCGAAGACGGGTGAGTCGGTCGAACTGCCGGGCAAGTACGTCCCGCACTTCAAGCCGGGCAAGGAACTGCGCGAGCGCGTGAACCCCGTGGTTCCCGAAGCGCCCTGATCCGTCGATAATCCCGCGATCCCTCCGCAACGGCGTGGTCGCATGCGTCTGATCCGCGTTCTGCTGGCTTTCCTCTGCGTCGCCTTCGGCATCGGCGTGGCTGCGCTGAACGGCGAAGCCGTCCGCCTCGATCTGCTTTGGGTCGAATTCACCCTCCCGCTGGGCCTGCTGCTGCTGGGCGTTCTGCTGCTCGGCGCGCTGCTGGGCGGCATCGCGGCGCTGCTGTCGCGGTTGACCCCGCAGCGGGTCGCTACCGACGCGTCCGATGACGAGGCGGCGATCGGATGATCAGCCTGTGGTGGCTCTTGCTGCTGGTGCCGGCGATCGGCATGACCGGCTGGTACCTCGGCCAGCGCGGCAGCGAACGACGCGGCGGTGCGCGCATTTCGAAGCTGTCGGCCACCTATTTCCGCGGCCTGAACTACCTGCTCAACGAGCAGCAGGACAAGGCCATCGAGGTCTTCCTGCAGATCGCCGAGCGCGACAAGGAAACGCTGGAAACGCAGTTCACCCTCGGCACGCTGTTCCGCCGCCGCGGTGAAGTGGATCGCGCCATCCGCCTGCACCAGAGCGTGATCTCGCGCCCCGGGCTGCTCGACGAGCAGAAGACCCGCGCCATCCTGGCACTCGGTGAGGACTACATGCGCGCCGGCCTGCTGGACCGCGCCGAGACGCTGTTCGCCGATCTCGTGAAGCTTGGCTCCGCCGCCCCCCAGGCGCTGCGCCATCTGATGTCGATCTACCAGGCCGAGCGCGACTGGCAGCAGGCCATCGACCACGCGCGCCGCTACGAGCAGGCCACGCACGAGCCGATGGGCAAGCTGATCGCGCAGTTCGAGTGCGAGCTTGCCGAGAAAGCGCGACTCAAGGGCGACGTCGGCCTGGCGCGGCAGCACCTCGAACGTGCGCATGCGGCCGACGCGAACTCGGTGCGCGCGGCGCTGCTGGAGGGGCAGATCGAGCTCGCGGAAGGGAATGACGGCGCCGCCATCCGCGCCTACGAGCGCGCGGCCCGGCAGGACATCGAGTTCCTGCCCGAGGTGCTTCCGCCCCTGCTGGCCGCCTACGACCGCAACGGCGATCCGGCGCGCGCCCGCAGCTTCCTGCTCGAGATGGTGGAGCGCTATCGCGGCGTGTCGCCCGCGCTGGCCCTGGCGCGCCGGCTGGAATCGGAAGAGGGCGCCGGCGTCGCGCTCGAGTTCCTGCGCAAGCACCTGCGCCAGCGACCCTCGATCCGCGGGGAAGCCGCCCTGATCGAACTCGCGCTGCGCAGCGACAATGACGACCCGCGTGGCCTGCTGGTGGCGCTTCAGCAGATCAACGAGCAGCTGATCGTCCGTTCGCCCGGCTATCGCTGCCAGAGCTGCGGGTTCGGGGCGCGGGCGCACCATTGGCAGTGCCCGAGCTGCAAGCAGTGGGCGTCGATCAAGCCGCTGCCCCACGTGGCGATCGAATGAGGCCAGGGTGACGCCGGGGATCGACAGCCTGCTGGCGACGTGGCCGTCGGTGCTGGGTGTGGCGGGCGTGGCGTTCGTGGTCGCCGCGGCCTGGCGCCGCTGGGCCCTGCGGCGCGGCGTCCTCGACGTGCCCGGGCATCGGAGCAGCCACGCGGTCGCGACGCCGCGCGGTGCGGGGGCCGGTATCGCGGTTGCGGCAGTGCTCGGCCTGCTGCTGGTGCCAGCCAGCGTCGATCGGCACGCCGTCATCGCTGGGTTGGTGGTCGTGGCG
>JBOFQO010000092.1:0-8329 GCA_051660925.1 Silanimonas sp.
AGTCGAGAGATGGGCACGATCGGCCTCGGCTCGCTCGCCGCCATCGTGCTGTTGGTCGCGCTGTGCTTCCGCGGCCCGCTGCCGGTGCTGCTGGTTGCAACGTCGCTGGCGGTCGGCATCGGCAGCGCCTTCGTCGTCACGTGGTGGGCCTTCGGCGAGGTGCACGTGCTGACCCTGGTGTTCGGCGCCAGTCTCGTTGGCGTGGCCGAGGACTACGGCATTCATTACTTCGCCGCGCGGCAAGGCGATCCGCAGCGCAGCGGTATCGCCCAGCTCGACCGCCTGCTGCCGGGCCTGCTGCTGGCCTTCGCGACCAGCGCGCTGGCGTACGCGGCGATTGGCCTCGCGCCTTTCCCGGGGCTGCGGCAGATGGCGCTGTTCTCCGCGGTGGGCCTGCTCGCCGCCTTCCTGACGGTCGCGTGCTGGTTCCCGCTGTGGCCGAAGCGCGCGCCGCAGCCCTCGCGGCTGTCAGTGCGCGTCTCGCAAAGCCTCGCGGCGTGGCCACGGCTGGGGGCCGGCGGGTCGTCGTCGCGCCCAGCGCGCTTGGCGCTTGGCGTCGTGCTCCTCGCGATTGGTGTTGCCGCGGTCGGCCTGGGCCAGCTCCGCGTCGACGACCAGCTGCGTTCGCTGCAAGGCGTGCCGCCGGGCGTGCTGGAACGCCAGCAGCAGGTCGCGGCGCTGCTCGATGCCCCGAGCCCGGCACAGTTTTTCCTGGTCGAAGCCAATAGTGAGGAAGCCCTGCTGCGGCGCGAAGAGGCACTGCTCACCGCGCTGCGACCGCTGCGCGAGGATGGCGTGCTCTCCGGCTGGCAGGCGCTGTCACAGGCCGTTCCGTCCGCGCAGCGGCAGCAGCAGGATCGCGCCGCCGTGCTCGCCATCGAAGCCGCGGTGCGCGAGCGCCTCGCGGCGGCCCTCGGCGAGCCGCTGCCGCCGGCCGACGCCGACGCCCTGCGTCCGCTCGACATCGCGACCTGGCTGGCGTCGCCGCTGTCGGTCGCCGAGCGCGGTCTTTGGCTGGGCGCGCAGGACGATCGCGTGGCCAGCGTGGTGCGCGTGTCCGGCATCGGTCCGGACAGCGTCGTCGCACTGGCGGCGCTGGACGGTGAGGGTGTGCGCTGGGTCGATCGCACCGCGCGCTACTCATTGCTGCTCGCGATCTACCGCACCCAGATCCAGGGCTGGCTCGCCATCGGCGTGTGCGCGGTGGCGCTGGCACTGGCGTTGCGCTTCGGGCGTCGCGCCTGGCGTGCGCTGCTGCCGACGCTCCTCGCCGGTGCGCTGGCGCTCGGCGTGCAGGGCCTGCTTGGCGAGCCGCTGCAGCTGTTCAACGTGCTCGCACTGATGCTGCTGCTCGGCGTCGGCGTCGACTACGGCATCTTCCTGCTTGAGCACCAGGACGACGGCGCCAGCTGGCTGGCCGTCTCGCTCGGTGCGGCGAGCACGCTGCTTGGGTTCGGCCTGCTGGCGCTGTCGCAGACGCCGGCGTTGCACGGTTTCGGACTGACCATGCTGATCGGCGTCGGCGCCGTCTGGTGCCTCTCACCGCTGTTCCGCCCATCGCCGCAGGAAGCGGCCTCCCCCCATCCAACGAAGGACACGCGCCATGCGCATTGAAACCGCCGACATCGTCATCATCGGCGCCGGCCCCGCCGGGTCGGTCGCTGCGGGCCTGCTGCGCCAGCAAGGCCGGAACGTGCTGATCCTTGAGCGCGAACAGTTCCCGCGCTTCTCGATCGGCGAAAGCCTGCTGCCGCAGAGCATGCAGTTCATCGAGGCGGCCGGCATGCTGCAGGATGTCGTCGAGGCTGGCTTCCAGTACAAGAACGGCGCCGCGTTCTCGCGTTGCGGGCAGCGCACGCACTTCGACTTCCGCGACAAGTTTAGCGAAGGCTGGGGCACGACCTACCAGGTGCAGCGCGCCGACTTCGACAAGGTGCTGGCCGACGCCGCCGAGCGCGCCGGAGCCACCGTGCGCTACCGCCACGAGGTGACGGCCATCGATCTCAACGACGGCGCGCCGATCGTCACGGTGCGCGACAACGCCGGCGGCGCGACGCAGGGTGAGGTCTACCAGGTGCAGGCCGCGTTCCTGCTCGACGCCAGCGGCTTCGGGCGCATCCTGCCGCGCTTGCTGCAGCTGGAGACGCCTTCGCGCTTCCCGTCGCGCGGCGCGATCTTCACCCACGTCGCCGACGGCACCGCACCGGGCAGCTGGGACCGCAACAAGATCCTCGTCAGCGTGCACCCCGAGCACTGCGACGTCTGGTATTGGACGATCCCGTTTTCGAACGGCCGCTGCTCGCTCGGCGTCGTCGCCGAGACGCACGTGCTCGATCGGTACACCGGTACCGAGACCGAGCGCCTGCAGACTGTGGTCAACGAGGAGCCGGGCCTGAGGGCGCTGCTGGCCAACGCCACCTGGGACACGCCGGCACGTTCGATCATCGGCTACTCCGCTAACGTCAAGTCGCTGTGGGGCCCGGGCTTTGCCCTGCTGGGCAATGCCGGCGAGTTCCTCGACCCGGTGTTCTCGTCGGGCGTCACCATCGCCTTCAAGTCGGCGCACCTCGCGGCGGCCTGCCTGGCGCGGCAGGCGAGCGGCGAAGCCGTCGACTGGCAGGCCGACTATGCCGATCCGCTGCGCAAGGGCGTGGACACCTTCCGCACCTTCGTGGAGTCGTGGTACGCCGGCGGCTTCCAGAAGATCATCTTCCACCCGAACCCCACGCCCGATATCCGCCGGATGATCAGCTCGATCCTCGCCGGTTACGCGTGGGACATGAGCAACCCGTACGTCGCTGATTCGAAGCGGCGTCTGGGTGTGCTGGAAGCACTGTGCAGCGCCTAAGTGCCACCGTGGTGACGCTGTTGATGGCCGCGCTGCTCGCGGCCTGTGTCGGTGTGCCACGCGGTGGGCCAACGCGCGCAGAGGGGGCGTCGCCGGCGAATGACCGACACGCCTCCGTCCGGGATGCGTGGTCGCTTTCCCCGCGTGACCTTGAGGCACCCGTAGCCCTCCAACAGCGGCTCGTGATCGAACGCGGCGGGCAGTCGCAGGCCTTCGACGCGTTGCTGGAAGCCGATGCGAATGGCCTGCAGCTCGTCGTGCAGGCGATGGGGCAGACCGCGATGACGTTGCGGTGGGATGGACGGCGCCTCAACGAGCAGCGCGCCGATTGGCTGCCGCCGCAGGTTGACGGTGCCCGCGTGCTGCAGGACTTGCAGTTCGCGCTGTGGCCGCTGGAAGCTCTGCAGCGCGCCGCGCCGCAGGGCTGGCACGTCGTCGAGCAGGGCGACGTGCGCGAAGTGTTCATCGGCGATCGGCTCGTGGTCGGCATCCACCACCGCCGCGGGCATGACTTCGTCCTTGAGCGCCCCGGTGACGGCTACCGCCTGCGCGTGAGCTCGGTGGTGCCTGGAGTCGAAGCACCATGAGCCACGTACCTCACCCGGCCGCCGAGGCACCGGTGTACCTGAACGCGCTCGGTCTCTGCTGCGCCCTCGGCAAGGGTGCCAACGCGGTCGCCGGTCGTCTGTTCGTTGACGCCCCCGTGTCCGGCGTGCAGGCGTCGCGCGCCTTCCTCGAACGCGAATGCATGGTCGGCCTCGTGCCCGGCGACGTGCCGTCGCTCGACGATCGCCCCTTGACCCTGCAGGGCCGCAACAACGCGCTGCTGCGCTTGGCGCTCGACGATCTCGGCGACGCGCTACCGGCCGCGCTCCACGGTGTCGACCCCACGCGCGTCGCCATCGTGCTGGGCAGCAGCACCTCGGGCATCGCCGAAACCGAGCAGGCGTTCCGGCATCGCGACGCCGCCGGCGCGCTGCCCGCCGATTTCCACTACGCCATGCAGGAAATGGGCACGCCGGCGCGCTTCGTCGCGCATGAGCTCGGCCTATCGTCGGCAGCACGAATGGTGATTTCCACGGCCTGCTCGTCGAGTGCGAAGGCGCTGGCCACGGCCGCCCGCCTGCTGCGCAGCGGCCGCGCCGATGTCGTCATCGCCGGCGGCGCCGATTCGCTGTGCAGCTTCACGCTCGCCGGCTTCACCGCGCTCGAGGCCGTCTCGCCAGAGCGTTGCAACCCCTTCTCGACGCACCGCCGCGGCATCAACATTGGCGAAGGTGCGGCGCTGTTCATCGTCTCGCGCCACTCCGGCCCGGTGCGGCTCTGCGGCTGGGGCGAAAGCGCCGACGCCCACCACATGTCGGCGCCCGATCCGACCGGGCGCGGTGCGAAGCTCGCTATCGCGTCGGCGCTGCGCTGCGCCGGTCTCGCCAGCGTCGATATCGACTACGTCAACCTGCACGGCACCGCCACCGCACAGAACGATGCGATGGAAGCGCCCGTCAGCGCCGCGCTCTACGCCGCCGGTACACCGATGAGTTCGACGAAACCTCTGACCGGGCATGCGCTCGGCGCGGCGGGCGCCATCGAAGCGGCGCTGTGCTGGCTGATGCTGGCGCGTAATCCGGAGAGGCGCTTGTTGCCGCAGCTCTGGGACGGTGCGGCGGATGCCGCGCTGCCGCGCCTGCACTTCGCCGCCCCCGGCGAGCGCGCGAAGCGTCCACTGCGTCATGTCGCTAGCCACAGCTTCGCGTTCGGCGGCAGCAATGCCGCCCTTGTGCTGGGGGCCGCATGAGCAAGCACGCCTCGAAAGAACCGATCGCCCCGCTGATGCCGCACGCGCGCACCATGTGCTGGCTGGATACGCTGCTCGAGGCCAGCGAGGAGCACCTCATCGCCGAAGCCACGCCCGGCCTCGATCATCCCTTCGCGGCGCCGGAAGGCATTGCGATTTGGCACGGGCTTGAGTACATGGCGCAGGCCGTCGCCGCTTGGGCCGGCTGGCGCGCTCGCCAGCGCGGCGACGCGCCGAAGGTTGGTTTCCTGCTCGGCACGCGGCGCTACGAGTTCGAACGCCAGACGTTGCCGATCGGCGAGGCGCTGCGCGTCCACATCCACCGCGAATTCTTCGCCGAGAACGGTCTCGGCATGTTCCGCTGCGAACTCCAGCTCGGCGGCCAGACCATCGCCCGAGCCGCCCTGTCGGTCTTCGAACCGCCGAACGCCGATGATTTCCTGAAAGGCCACGCGCCCCCATGAGCCCTCCGAACCACGAACGCACGGTGCTTGTCACCGGCGCCAGCCGCGGCATCGGCCGCGCCATCGCCGAGCGCCTCGGCGCCACAGGCCATCCGGTCGTCGTTCACTACCGCAGCGGCGCCGCCGAGGCCGAGGCCGTCGCGGCGACGATCCGCGCCGGCAGGGGCCAAGCCCGCACGCTGGCGTTCGACGTCAGCGACCGCGCCGCGACGACCGCCGCGCTGAATGCTGATGTCGACGCGCACGGCGCCTACTACGGCGTGGTGTGCAACGCGGGCATCGCCCGCGACAATGCCTTCCCGGCGATGAGCGGCGAGGACTGGGACGCCGTGATCCACACCAATCTCGACGCCTTCTACAACGTCCTGAACCCGCTGGTGATGCCGATGGTGCGGCGTCGTGCGCCGGGCCGGATCATCACGCTCGCCTCGGTGTCGGGTCTGGTGGGTAACCGCGGGCAGGCGAACTACAGCGCGGCCAAGGCCGGCATCATCGGCGCGACGAAGGCGCTGGCGCTCGAGCTTGCCAAGCGCGAGATCACGGTCAATTGCATCGCGCCCGGGCTCATCGACACCGAGATGCTGAGCCCCGAGATCATCGATGAAGCCCTGAAGCTGGTGCCGGCGCGACGCCTGGGCAAACCTTCGGAAGTCGCCGCACTCGTGGCCTTCCTGCTGTCCGACGAGGCCGCGTACATCACGCGGCAGGTCATTTCCGTGAATGGAGGCATGGTCTGATGAAGCGCGTGGTGATTACCGGTGCGGGGGCGATTTCGCCGCTGGGCCATGACTGGGCAGGCATTCGCGCGCGGCTGGAGGCGCGCACCAACGCCGTGCGCGTCTATCCCGACTGGGCGCAGTACCACGGTCTCAACACGCGCATGGGCGTGCCCTGCGAACCCTTCGAACTGCCGGCGAACTACAACCGCAAGACCACGCGCAGCATGGGCCGCGTGGCACTCATGGCCGTGCGCGCGAGCGAGATGGCGCTCGAGGACGCCGGCCTGCTGGGCTCGCCGCTGCTCGGCTCGGGCCAGCTCGGCATCAGCTACGGCTCGTCGGCGGGAACGCCGGCCTCGATGAGCGATTTCGGCCGCATGGTGCTGGAAAAAACCACCGACACCATCAACGCGACGACCTACATCAAGATGATGGCGCACACCGCGCCGGTGAATATCGGCGTGTTCCTCGGCGTTACCGGCCGCATTATCACCACCAGCAGCGCCTGCACCTCGGGCAGCCAGGGCGTCGGCTACGCGTACGAGGCCATCAAGACTGGCCGCCAGGTCGCGATGATCGCCGGAGGCGCGGAGGAGCTCGACGTCACCGGCGCCGCGGTGTTCGATACGCTGTTCGCCACCAGCTGCAGCAACGACACGCCCGCCGCCACGCCTCGGCCTTTCGACGCGAAACGCGATGGACTGGTGATCGGCGAGGGCGCCTGCACGCTGGTACTGGAGGAACTGGAGCATGCGCAGGCGCGTGGCGCGCGGATCATCGCGGAGATCGTCGGTTTCGGGACGAACTCCGACGGCCTACACGTCACCCAGCCGAACGCGGCGACGATGGCGCAGGCCATGCGCCTGGCACTCGACGACGCCGGCCTGCCACCGGAAGCCATCGGCTACGTGGCCGCCCACGGCACCGCCACCGAGCACGGCGACATCGCTGAGAGCCATGCCACCGCGACGGTGTTCGGCAACCGCGTGCCGGTCAGCGCCTTGAAGAGCTACACCGGCCACACGCTGGGCGCCTGCGGTGCACTGGAGAGTTGGGTTGCGGTGCAGATGATGCGCGACGGCTGGTTCCATCCCACGATCAATCTCACCGAGGTCGACCCGCGCTGCGGCGAGCTCGACTACGTGATGGGCGACGGCCGGCGCATCGACACCGAGTACGTCGTCAACAACAACTTCGCCTTCGGCGGCATCAACACCTCCCTGGTGTTCCGCCGCTGGGCCTGAGCGCTGCGCCGGCGACGACCGGCACGGCAACGTCCGTTCCACCTACCCACCACCGAAAGGAGCTTCAGTCGATGCGTATCCCCCTCATGTTCTGCGCGCTGGTGTGCGTCGCCGCTTCGGATGTCGCCGAAGCCCGCAACACCCGCCTCGAAGTCAGCTTCGCCGATACCGTCCAGCGCGGCCTCGCTGAAGGCGTGCTCGACGGCAGCGTGCGCTTCTTTCTCGCCGGACAGGCGCATCCCGCCGTGCAGCAGGCCTTGGGTGACGGTGCCAGTAGCCGCAAGACCAACGCCGTCGGCAAGAGCGACGACGAGGCCTGCGAGTGGGCGGCGCTGAGCGTGCTCAAGGCCTTCCAGGAGCAGGCGAAGCAGAAGGGCGCGAACGCCGTCGTCAACCTCGTCAGCAACTACAACCGCGTCGAGTTCCGCGGTGACGGCGTCTACGAATGCCGCGCCGGTGGCCTGATGGCTGGCGTGGCAATGAAGGGCGAGTACGCGAACGTCGCGGAGTAGGACGGATGAAGCTGCTGTGCGCGTCGAACAACCTGGCTTTCGTGCACGGCCTGCGGATTGCGCTGGACGGCGAGGGCATCGAGCACCATTTCTCCGATGCCGATACGACGATGTCGAGCATCGCCGGTCCGATGACCGGCTCGGCGGCGCGACTCTACGTGATCAACGACGCTGATTGGCCCCGAGCGGTCGAGCTGTTCCGCGAGCTCGACGCGCCGGCGGCGCCCGAGGCAGCGGGCCGGGACGACCCGCCGCCATCGCAGCCGTGGCCAAAGTGGGCCGTGGTTGGGGCTTCGGCGGTCGCGTTCGCGGTCTTGGGATGGGTGCTGTCGCACTGACGGCGGTGTTCGCCCCGGGGCGGATCGGCGAGGCCTACACCCACGCCGCCAGCACCACGCGCTTGCCGTACTTCAGCTGCTCGTAGCCGTCTTCGGGGACGGGCAACACCTCGACCTTCGAGAAGCCCACCTTGCGCAGGATGAAGTGCAGGGCCTCAAGGCTCGGGATCAGGCTGATCCCGAGTGTCGAGGCCTCTGGCCCGTGCGTCTCGTCGGTTTCGTCGACGATGACGAAGCTGCCTTCGATCGGCTTTACGAAGCGGTAGCTGCCGTAGTCGACAACGCCGCTCTGACCCGGGGCGACCTGCGTCTCGATCAGGCACAGTCGCTTGCACAGGCTGCGCGCCACGCGCAGCGCGCCCACCGGGTTCTCGAGGTGGTAGAGCAGACCGAAGCACAGCACCAGGTC
>JBOFQO010000093.1:0-9763 GCA_051660925.1 Silanimonas sp.
CTCGCCGTTGGTCGCGGGGCCAGCGGCGCAGCGGCCTTCGATGCAGGTGCAGCCCTCGATGTCGCGGAAGCCGCAGATCGATTGCATGTCGTTCTTCGCGCACTCGGCTTTGACCTGCTCGGGGAAGGTCGGGCTGTCCTTGTTGACGCAGGCCGGTGAATAACCGCAGCAGCTGCCGACGTCCTTGACCGCGCAGTCGGCGTCGGTGGTGCAGGCGTAGTCGACTTCGCCAGCCGCGGGCACGGCGACGGCATCGTTGGACAGCGGCTGCTCGATCAGCGGCCTGCCGCTGGCGTCGGTGGTTGGCGCGGCATCCCTCTCGGGCGCCGACGCCATGTCCGGCGGCGGAAGGGCGTCGCGCGCGGTGGCCCGGTCTTCGTTGGACTCGGCACCACCGCCGGCGCTCATCACGCAGCCGCCGAGCGCGAGCGCGGCGGCGAGCAGGGCGACGACGAAGGGAAAGCGCGTGACGCAGAGGGAGGGGCGCATCTCAGGCTCCTTTCGCGGCCCAGCTGTCGCGCAGGGTCACGGTGCGGTTGAACACCGGCTGGGCCGGCGCGTGGTCGTAACGTTCGGCGGCGAAGTAGCCGAGGCGCTCGAACTGCACCGCGGCCTCGTTGGCCAGGGCCGCGGCGGCGGGTTCGACGTAACCCTTCACGACGCGGATCGAGTCCGGGTTCAGGTGGTCGCGGTAGGTCTTGCCGTTGTCGTCATTGTCGGGGTTCTCGACCGCGAACAGGCGGTCGTAGAGCCGCACTTCGGCTTCGACGCCGGCGTTCGCGCAGACCCAGTGAATCGTGCCCTTGACCTTGCGGTTCGCGCCTTCCATGCCGGGGCGGCTTTCCGGGTCGAGAGTACAGCGCAGTTCGACGATGGCATCGCCGTCCTTGATCACGTCGTCGCAGCGCAGGATGCCGGCGCCGCGCAGGCGCACTTCGCCGCCGGGCACGAGGCGATGGAAGCCCTTCACCGGCGTTTCCATGAAGTCCTCGCGCTCGATCCACAGCGCGGCCGAGAACGGCACGGCGCGCTGGCCCTTCGACTCGTCCTTCGGATGGTTCGAGAAGGTCAGCGTTTCGCGATGGCCCTCGGGCAGGTTCGTGATCGTCACCTTGATCGGGTCGATCACCGCCATGCGGCGCTCGGCCTTCGCGTCGAGCACGTCGCGAATGCAGCCCTCGAAGACCGAGAAGTCGATGACCGAGTTCTGCTTAGAAATGCCGACGCGTTCGGCCAGCAAGTGCAGGGCCTCGGGCGGCACGCCGCGGCGGCGGATGCCCTGCAGCGTCGGCATGCGCGGGTCGTCCCAGCCGGCGACGAGCTTGTCGTTCACGAGGGCGAGCAGCTTGCGCTTGCTCATCACTGTGTAGTTGATGTTGAGCCGCGAGAACTCGATCTGTCGCGGTTTGGCGGCCTCGTTGGGCACGCCCTTGTCGGTGAGCGGCGTCAGCAGTTCCGGGCGCTCGTGCAGGCGCGCATGGTCGACGGCCCAGTCATAGAGCGGGCGATGGTCCTCGAACTCCAGGGTGCACAGCGAGTGAGTGATGCCCTCGATAGCGTCCGACAGCGCATGCGCGTAGTCGTACATCGGGTAGATGCACCAGGCCTCGCCGGTGGCTTGGTGCGCCACGTGCTTGATGCGGTACAGCGCCGGGTCGCGCAGGTTGATGTTGCCCGAGGCCATGTCGATCTTCGCGCGCAAGGTGCGCGCGCCGTCGGGGAACTCGCCCGCCCTCATGCGGCGGAAGAGATCAAGGTTTTCGTTCACCGAGCGCGTGCGGAACGGCGACTCGCGGCCCGGCTCGGTCAGGCTGCCGCGGTACTGGCGCACCTCCTCGGCCGAGAGATCGCAGACGAAGGCGTGGCCGTCGCGGATCAGCTGCTCGGCGGCGAGGTAGAGCACCTCGAAGTAGTCGGAGGCGTGGCGCAGCTCGTGCCACTCGAAGCCCAGCCAGCGTACGTCAGCCTTGATGGCCTCGACGTACTCGAGGTCTTCCTTCTCCGGGTTGGTGTCGTCGAAGCGCAGGTTGCAGTGGCCGCTGAACTCGGCGGCGATGCCGAAGTTTAGGCAGATCGACTTGCTGTGCCCGAGGTGGAGGTAGCCATTCGGTTCCGGCGGGAAGCGGGTATTGACGTGCGCGAGCCGGCCGCTCGCGAGGTCGTCGCGGACGATGTTGCGGATGAAATCGGTGCGCGCCGGGGCGGTATCGCCGCCGGCTGGGGTGGGGGAATCGCTCATGGGCTCCAGCGGTCGGGCCGGTCGGATCGGGGTCAAGGGCGGGAGTTTAGCGCGGGGCCGGAAACGGCCGACGGCCCGGGTCGTCGTGTGAAGGTGGGCCGACCTGTGTCAAAAGGCGTCAATCGTCGCGGGCTTCCGCTAGAGTGGCCGCTCCTGACCGCGCCGCTGGCCTCGAATCCCGCATGCACGTGCGTCTCACCACGTTCGCCCTCGCCGCCATCGCCCTGTTGCTGCTGGCGGCCGTGGCCGTGGCGCCGGCGATGCGGGTGGACCTCGCGCGCAGCAGTGTCGCGCTGCAGGTGGCCTCCACCGCGGCGCCGCCCGATGTGCCGCTGGCGGACATCCTCAGCGGCCGCTACCAACCGGGCTTCTTCCCAGCGCTCGATGGCGCCGTGCAAGCCTCGCCGAGAGGTGACCGCATCGTCTGGCTGCGCTTGCAGGCCAACGTGCCGACGCGCGACGACGGTGAGCGCTGGTACGTGCGACTCGAGCGCGCCCCGGTGGATCGCGTTGCGGTCTTGCTGCCGCGGGCGCCGGACCGCGAAGTCGCAGAGAGCCGCTACTTCCGCCTCGGTAGCTGGGATGCGCGCTGGCCCGACGGTTTCGTGCTGCCTCTGCCGGACGAGGTGCAGGGTGAGGCCGCCATCTACGTGCGCGTCGAAGGCAATGTCGACGCCGACCTGCGCCCGCAGTTGATCGAAGGCCGCGCGCTGGCCGAGCGCGAAGCCGCGGCCCTGCGGTTGTTTGCGCTGGTCTACGGCGTGCTCCTGGTGTCGCTCCTCTTGGCTTTGCTGCCCGCCGTGCGGCGCGCCGGCGCCGGGGGCTGGGGCATGGCGGCGCTGACGGGCATTTCCGCGCTGGCGATCGCGCTGATCAACGACCACCTGCCGCTGCCTGTGCGTGCCGTGTTCGATCCGTGGCTTGCCGGCGGCCTGGTCTACGCGGTCACCATCCTGCTCGCGGGCGCGCTGCTGATCGTGGCGCGTCGGCAGTCTGGCCTGAAGGCCAACTCATCGACGCTGGCCCGGTGGTACCTGCGCATCGGCCTTGTTCTCGTGGTGCTGGCCTTCGCCGGAACGCGTGTTCCCGCTGAGTACGCCGACCTGTTGCGCCGCGTGGCGGAACTCGTGTGGTCGCAAGCTTGGCTGCTGGTGTTGGTGGCGTTCGCGCTCGATCGTCGGCGCCTGCGCTCGGTGCCGATCACGTTGATGGTGCTGCTGATCGCCGCCCTGGTGGTGCGCGCGCTGGCCGCCGGAGGCGCGGTGCCGGCCTCCGCCCTGGCGCTCTACGGCTACCAGCTGCTGATCGCGACGCTGATGTTCGCCCTCGTGCTGCTGCCGTGGATGCGCGGCCTGCCCATCGAAGCGCCGAAGGCGCCAGCGCCGGCGCCCGAAGTGCCGGTCGAGGAACGTTGGGCGCGGGCCGAAGCAAAGATGATCTCGGCGATCGACGCGGCGCTGCGCTACGGCGGCGGCTCTGAAGCCGACTGGGTGGTGGCGCGGCGCCTGATCGAAACCCTGAAACCGCTGCTCGACGCGCAGTCGGTGGCCATCGCGCGCTCCACGCTGCACGGCGAAGACACCATCATCGCTGAGCCCGGCGAATCGGAATCGGCCTACGCCGCGTTGCTGCGCGATCGTGCGCGCGTGCTGCGTTCGCTGTTGCGCCTCGGTACGCCGCAGCAGCTGGTGCTGCCGATGGGCGTCCAGGGGCCGAGCCAGGTCGCGCTGGTGCCCTACCTGATCACCGAACGCGGCTGGACGGCGCTGTTCGCCGAGCGTCGCGGCAAGGGCTTCGAGCCGGAGGAGTTGGCTCGTATCGAGAGCCTGGTCGCCGCCGCACGCCGCGTCGCAGCCACGGCCTTGGACGAGCGCGAGGCGGCGATCCGGGCCGACCTCGATCCGGTGCTGGAAGTGCTGAACGCCGAGGCCCTGCAGCGCGACCTGCGCACCGCGTTCGAGCGCTGCCGCGACAACAATGAGCCGATCGCCCTGCTGCGCATCCCGCTGGCCGGCGAGGGCGGCTTCGAGGTGCGCGCGAAGGCGCTGATCGGCGCGCTTGAGGTGCTCGACGCCCTGCCGTCACACCTGCTGGGCCGGCCCGGCCCTGACGAGCTGTGGATGGTGCTTCCCGGCCTCGACGTCCCGGCCGCGCGTGCCTTTGCCGAAACGCTGCACCAGCGCCTCTCGCCGGCCGCGGCGCCCGTGTCCGGGTTGGCGCCGGCCGGCATCCGGCCGATGGTGGCGGAATGGATGGTTGGCATCGGCGCCATCATTGTCGGCGAGCGCGTGCCGCGGCCGATGATCGAGCGCGCCGGCGAGGCCCTGAACCGCTCCCGCGTGCCCGGTGCCCCCGCCGTGCAGGCCGTCGTGCCAGCGATGCACTGAGCCATGCTGCAGCTCGTCATTGGCAACAAGAACTACTCGTCGTGGTCGCTGCGGCCGTGGCTGCTGCTGCGCCATTTCGACGTGCCGTTCGACGAGGTTCGCCTACCGCTCGACACGCCGGAATTCCAGCGCCGCATCCCCGAGTATTCGCCGACGGGCCGGGTGCCCGTGCTGCACGACGGCACGCGGGTGGTCTGGGATTCGCTGGCCATCTGCGAGTACGTCAACGAGACCTTCCTCGGCGGCCGCGGCTGGCCGGCTGACGCGGGCGAGCGCGCGTTGGCGCGCTGCGCCGCGGCCGAAATGCACTCCGGCTTCGCGGCGATGCGCGCGCAGCTGCCGATGAACTGCCGGCGCACGCCGAACGCCTACCGCTGGAAGTCCGACGCCGAGGCCGACATCCGCCGCGTGCTGACGCTTTGGCGCGAGCTGCGGCGTCGCGGTGCCGGGCCTTTCCTGCTCGGCGATTTCGGCATCGTCGATGCGATGTTCGCGCCGGTCGCGATCCGCTTCCGTGGCTACGGCGTGGTGCTCGACGACAACGCCCGCCACTACGCCGACGCGCTGTTCGCGCTACCGGCGATGCGCGAGTGGCAGGTCGCCGCGGAAGCCGAGACCGAGCGCCTGGGCCACGATGCGCTCTGATCGTGGCGCGCTGCTGGCGATGGCCGGCGGCGCCAGCCTCATCAGCCTGACCGGCGTCCTCGTGCGTTATGCCGACGTGCCGCCCACCGTGGCGGGCTTCTGGCGCATGGCCTTTGGCGGCTCGATGCTGGCCCTGGTGCTGTTCGCGTTGGGACGCTGGCGCCACGTGCCCATGCGTGCCTGGGCCTTCTGCCTGTGGCCGGCCTTCGCGTTCGCCGCCGACCTGTGGCTCTGGCATCGCAGCATCCACGCGATCGGGCCCGGTTTGGCGACGCTGCTCGCGAACACGCAAGTGTTCTTCATGGTCGCGGCCGGCGTGCTGTTCTTCGGCGAGCGCCTGCACGCGCGCTTCGCGCTCGGCGTGGCGCTCGCCTTCGGTGGACTGGTGCTGATCCTGGGCGACGGCTGGTCGGCGCTGGCGGCGGAATCGAAGGCTGGCGTGTGGCTCGGCCTGGCCACCGGCGTCGCGTACGCCGCGTACAACCTGGGGCTGAAGCGCAGCCAGCGCGAGGCGACGCTCGCGGCGGAGCCCATCCTCGTGGTGTCGACGCTGCAGTGCGCGGTGATGCTTGGCCTCGCCGCACTCGTGGAGGGCGTGTCCTTCGCGATCCCAGACACACGCAGCCTGGTCGCGCTGCTCGCGCTTGGCCTGATCGGCCAGTGCCTCGGCTGGGTGCTGATCGGCCGAGCGCTGCCGCGGCTGTCCGTCGCGACGGTTGGCCTGCTCCTGCTGTTGCAGCCGCTGCTGGCCTTCGTCTTTGACGTATTGCTGTTCTCGCGGCCCACGGCCATGCACGAATGGATCGGCGTGGTGCTGTCGCTGGCCGGCATCTTCATCGCCGGGCTGAAGCCCGCCGCCGTGACTCAGGGCGCCGCGGCAACGTCGCAGACGTAGACGATCTCGCAGGCGCCATCGCCGCTGTCCTCGCGGCTCAACGAGGTCGACCATCGGTAGCCTTCCGGTGTTTCGATGTCGACCAGCCACCCAGTGAGGCGCACCCGCCGCCCTTCGTCGAGCGCGGCGAGGCGCTTCGCCACGACGGCGTTCGCCGGGATCATGTGCATGTTGCTGCTGTGCCGGATGATCGTTTCGACCGGCAGCGGCGGGCCATCCGCGCCCCAGCGGTAGTGGTACCAGCGGCCCGACTGCGAGATCTCGAGCGCGCTGTAGTTCGCGGGGTCGGCCATTGGGCCCCAGCCCAGCGCGAGGTCGAGCGGCGAGATCGCGGCTTCGCGCCCGAAGCGGTAGCGCTCGACGCCGAGCACGGTGGCTTCGACCGCGAAGCCGGCGCGCGGCGTGGCGAGGTGAGTGTTGAGCTGGAAAGGCGGCATCGCCGGCACGCCGTCGAGCTGCACCGGTGCGGGCGCGGCGCCGATGCGTGGCATCACACAGGCGGCCGGGGCGCCTTGCGCGTCACGAGCCGGCACCGCGCCCGGTGGCCGCGACTGCCACCAGCCGTAGGCGAGGCAGATCGCCATCAGCACGAGCGCATGGCGCATCAGGCCGCTCATCGGTCGGGCACCAGCAGCGGGGCGGGCAGGGCGGCGAGCACGCCGGCGAAGCCGCGCAGGAAGGCGCCACGCGCCGAGCTCTTGCGCCAGAACAGCGCAACGCGGCGCGTCGGCGCTGGCGCAGCGAAGGGCATCAGGCGCAGGTTCGGCTGCGGCGGCACCGGCGGCTTCACGGCGAGCACGGGCAGCAGGGTCATGCCGACGCCGGCCGCCACCATTTGTCGCAGCGTTTCCAGCGAGGTCGCGCGGAAGCCATCCTTCTCGTTGGCACCGGCGAGCTGGCAGACGTCGAGCGCCTGTTCGCGCAGGCAGTGGCCGTCTTCGAGCAGCAGCAGATGTTCGTTGCGAAGGTCGTCGAGGTGCAGGGGTTTGGCGCGACGCTTCGCCAGCGCGTGTTGCTCCGGCACCGCGAGGACGAAGGGTTCGTCGAACAGCAGGGTGTGGTCGAGGCCCTCGTCGTCGAACGGCAGCGCCAGCACCGCCGCGTCGATGCGCCCGCCGCGCAGCTGTGCCAGCAGGGCCTCGGTCTTTTCCTCGACCAGCAGCAGTTCGATCTTCGGGAAGCGCTGCCGCAGCGGGCCGACGACGTGCGGCAGCAGGTAAGGCCCGAGCGTCGGGAACAGGCCGAGACGCAGCGTGCCGGATTCGGGGTCGTGGGCGCGGCGGGCGATCTCCCGCATCTGCTCGACCTCGGCGATGACGTGCCGCGCGCGCTGGGCAATCTCGGCGCCGGCCTCGGTGAGCATCACTTTGCGCGGTGCGCGCTCGACGAGGGTGACGCCGAGCTCCTCCTCGAGCTTGCGGATCTGCGTCGACAGCGTCGGCTGGCTGACGTGGCTGGCGGCGGCCGCGCGTCCGAAGTGCCGGTGGTCGGCCAGGGCCAGCAGGTAGCGGAGGTCGCGTAGGTTCATGGCAATAGCCTATAGCTATCACATCAATGCAATCAATTCATTTCATCTTCAACCTTCACATCGCTACATTGCGCTCCGTGGCCCGCGGCCCCATTGCCTCCGCGACGCGCTGGCCCCCCTCCCTGCGGCCTTTCCCAACCCTTCCCCACCAGGAGTAGCACCCGTGTCCTTGATCAATAGCCACGTCCAACCCTTCAAGACCACCGCCTTCCACAACGGCAAGTTCGTGCCGGTGACGGAAGAGAGTTTCAAGGGCGAGTGGTCGGTGCTCGTCTTCATGCCGGCCGCCTTCACCTTCAACTGCCCGACGGAAGTCGAGGACGCCGCCGAGAACTACGCCGAGTTCCAGAAGCTGGGCGCCGAGGTCTACATCGTCACCACCGACACGCACTTCTCGCACAAGGTGTGGCACGAGACCTCGCCGGCCGTCGGCAAGGCGAAGTTCCCGCTCGTCGGCGACCCGACCCACGCGTTGACCCGCATGTTCGGCGTGCACATCGACGAGGAGGGCCTGGCCCTGCGCGGCACCTTTGTCATCAATCCGGAAGGCGTCATCAAGACCGCCGAGATCCACGACAACGCCATCGCGCGTGACATGAAGGAAACGCTGCGCAAGCTGAAGGCCGCGCAGTTCGTCGCCAAGAACCCGGGCCAGGTCTGCCCGGCCAAGTGGAACGAGGGCGCCAAGACGATCGCCCCGTCGCTGGACCTCGTGGGCAAGATCTAAGCCGCACGCCCACCCGGTCGCCGCGTCCGCGCGGCGGCCCGGGGGCTTGCCCAAGCCGCGCCGCGCGGTTTCGGCAAGCGCCTTTTCCCTGTCCACCCCCGGCTCGCCGCGTGCGCGCCGCGGTTGCCCCTGCCTTGCATCGGAGTCCCACCATGCTGGATGACGCCCTGAAGACCCAGCTCGCCGCCTACCTCAAGCGCCTGGTTTCGCCCATCGAACTGGTCGCATCGCTCGACGCCAGTGAATCGTCGACGGAGCTGCGCGCGTTGCTCGAGACCATCGCGGCCCTCTCGCCGAAGATCACGCTGCGCGACGCGGCCGACGCCCGCACGCCCTCGTTCGCGATCCAGCGCGCCGATGACGCCCGCGTCGCCGTGCGCTTCGCCGGCATCCCGCTCGGCCACGAGTTCACCTCGCTGGTGCTGGCCCTGCTGCAGGTCAGTGGCTACCCGCCGAAGGTCGAACAGGAACTCATCGACGCCGTGAAGCAGCTCGACGGCGAGTTGCGCTTCGAGAGCTATTTCTCGCTGTCCTGCGGCAATTGCCCAGACGTGGTGCAGGCCCTGAACCTGATGGCCGTGCTGAACCCGCGCATCACCCACGTGGCCATCGACGGCGCGCTGTTCCAGGCGGAAGTCGAATCGCGCGAGGTGATGGCGGTGCCGGCGGTGTTCCTCAACGGCGAGGCCTTCGGCTCGGGCCGCATGGAGCTGGCGCAGATCGTCGCCAAGCTCGACACCGGTGCGGAAGCCCGCGCCGCTGAGGCCATTGCCGCCAAGGACCCGTTTGACGTGCTGATCGTCGGTGGCGGCCCGGCCGGCGCCGCGGCCGCGATTTACGCCGCGCGCAAGGGCATTCGTACCGGCATCGCCGCCGAGCGCTTCGGTGGCCAAGTGATGGACACGATGGGCATCGAGAACCTCGTGGCCGTGATGGAGACCGAAGGCCCGAAGCTCGCCGCCGAGCTGGAGCGCAACGTGCGTGCCAACGGCGTGGATCTGATGAACCTGCAGCGCGCCGAAGCGCTGGTGCCGGCCGGTGCCGACGGCCTTGTCGAGGTCAAGCTCGCCAGCGGCGCCTCGCTGAAGTCGAAGACGGTGATCCTCGCCACCGGCGCGGAAGCGCGCGCCGCCGAAGCCATCGCCGCGAAGGATCCGTTCGACGTGCTGATCGTCGGCGGCGGCCCTGCCGGCGCGGCGGCCGCGATCTATGCCGCGCGCAAAGGCATCCGCACCGGCATCGCCGCCGAACGCTTCGGCGGCCAGGTGCTGGACACGATGGCGATCGAGAACTTCGTCTCGGTGCGGGAAACCGAAGGCCCGAAGATGGTGGCCGCGCTGGA
>JBOFQO010000094.1:0-4234 GCA_051660925.1 Silanimonas sp.
GAGAACGACAGAATGATGCCGGTGGGGTTGCACCAGATCTCGGTGCGCACGCCGAGCCGCTTCGACACCGTCAGGATTGCGCCCTCCAACCGATCGGTCGACATGCCGCAGGCGTGCAGCCGGCGCGCGAGGTCGATGATGAAGTTGCAGCGCTGGCGGAACGGACTGGTGGCGGCACTCATGGCGCGCAAAGCATGGCAGAAAGCCGCGCGCATCATCGACAATGACCCATGGGCCTCGGTGAACTGCTTTCGCTACTGTCCGCGGCCGTCTGGGCCGTGGGCGTGATCCTGTACCGCCAACTCGGCGCCACACTGCCGCCGGTGCAGCTGAACCTGCTGAAGAACACGCTGGTGCTGGGCATGGTTGTCCCAAGCCTGCCGCTGCTGCACGGCTGGACCGTCCCCGATTTCAGCGCGACGCAGCTCGGGCTCGCCCTGCTCAGCGGCTTCATCGGCATCGCCGTCGCCGACACGCTGTACTTCCGCGCGCTCAACCAGCTCGGCGCCGGCCGCATGGGCGTGCTCGGCAACTTCTACAGCCCGGCGGTGATCCTGCTCAGCGTCGTGTTCCTCGACGAGCGGCTGAGCTTCGTGCAGATGGTCGGCTTCGGGCTCGTGAGTCTCGGCGTCTACCTCGTGGCCGAGCGCCGCGCCGACGACGTCGGCGGCGGCCGAGCGCTGCTGCGCGGCCTGGCCATCGGGTTCTCGGCCATCCTGCTGATGGCGGTGGCCATCGTCGTCGTAAAACGCACATTGGAGGCGCAGCCGCTGATGTGGGTCACCGCGGTGCGCATGGTTGGCGCGGTCGCCGGGCTGTGGCTGCTGGCGCTGGTGTTCCGTCGCCGGCTCGGGCCCGCGCTGCCGCCGCTGGCCTCGGTGCCGTGGCGCAAGCTGGTCATCGCCGCCTTCGTCGGGCAATTCCTGTCGATGGTGTTCTGGCTGGGCGGCTACAAGTTCACCTCGGCCTCCGTGGCGGCTATCCTCAACGAAAGCGCGTCGGTCTTCATCCTGCTGCTGGCCTGGGCTTGGCTGAAGGAACCGCTGAGCCGTCGCGCGCTCGCCGGCGTCGCCCTCACCATCGCCGGCGTGAGCTGCATGCTGCTGCCGTCTTGAAGGAGCCGAATGGCCGAAACGCCGCACCTGAGCGAAGACCCCGAGCATCCCGGGCGCTGGCGCGCCGGTGGCGATTGGACGCTGGCGTACGCCGCGCGGCTCGAATCGCTGGCCACGTCGGGCGCGTTCGGGACAGCAAAGGCGGCGATCGACGCCCGCGGAATCGGCCAGATGGACGCCAGCGGCGCCATGCTGCTCTGGCGCCTGGCGCGCGGCGCCCAGCTCACCGCGCCGGACGGACTGCAGCTCCGCGAGGAGCACGCACCGCTGTTCGCCGCCGTGCAAGGCATCTGCCAGAACCCGCCGCGCGCCGTCGTCAAGGACTACGGCGTGCGCGCCATGCTGTCGCGCATCGGCGCGACGGTCGAGGACTACGCGCGCGAGATCGTCGCTCTGGTGGCTTTCGGCGGCGAAGCCCTGCTGACGGCGCTGCGCATCGGCTGGAACCCGCGGCGCTGGCGCGTCACCTCGACCGTCTCGCACATGGAGTCCGTCGGCCTCGACGCGGTGCCGCTGGTGCTCCTGCTGAGCTTCATGGTCGGTGCGGTCGTGGCCTTCCTCGGCTCGGAGGTGCTGGCGGAATTCGGTGCCGAGATCTTCGTCGTCGAGCTCATCGGCATCAGCTTCCTGCGCGAGTTCGGCGTGCTACTCACCGCGGTGCTGTTGGCCGGCCGCACCGCCAGCGCCTTTACCGCGCAGATCGGCGCGATGCAGTCCGGCGAGGAGATCGACGCCATCCGCACCCTCGGGCTCGACCCGATGGAGCTGCTGGTGCTGCCGCGCGTGGTCGCGCTGGTGCTGATGCTGCCGCTGCTGACCTTTCTCGCGATGATGGCCGGCATCGCCGGCGGCATCACCGTCGGCACGACGATGCTCGGCATCTCGCCGGAGATGTTCATCGCGCGGCTGCACGAAACGATGGAGGTCCGCCACTTCCTCACCGGCATGGCCAAGGCCCCGGTGTTCGCGATCATCATCGCCCTGATCGGCTGCCTCGAAGGCATGCAGGTCCAGGGCACGGCGCAATCGGTCGGCGAGCGCACGACCTCCAGCGTCGTGCAGACCATCTCGCTGGTCATCCTCGTCGACGCCTTCGCGGCGCTATGGTTCATGGAGATGGGCTGGTGAGCGCGTCGAAGGTTCCAGTCAAGCCGCGCCCCTGCGATTTCTCGACACCGGCGATCGAGGTGCGCGGCCTATCGAACGTCTTCGGCTCACAAGTGGTGCACGAAGGCCTCGACCTGACGGTGAACCGCGGCGAGATCGTCGGCGTGGTCGGCGGCTCGGGCGCCGGCAAGTCGGTGCTGATGCGCGCCGTCCTCGGCCTGCGCCGCCCGCAGGCCGGCAGCGTCCGCGTGTTTGGCATCGACGCGCTGGCCGATGACGAGTCCAGCCGACTCGCCATCGAGACGCAGACCGGCGTGCTGTTCCAGGGCGGCGCGCTGTTCTCGTCGCTGAGCGTGCTCGAGAACATCATGGTGCCGCTGAAAGAACACCACGACCTGTCCGACGACCTGATGCACGCGCTGTGCTGGATGAAGATGCGCCTCGCCGGCCTGCCCTCGACCGCGGCCGACAAGCTGCCGGCGCAGCTTTCCGGCGGCATGAAGAAGCGCGCTGGCCTGGCGCGCGCGCTGGCGCTCGACCCACCGTTGCTCTTCCTCGACGAACCCACCGCCGGCCTCGACCCGATCGGCGCCGCGGCCTTCGACGACCTGATCCTCAACCTCAAGCGCTCGCTGGGCTTGACGGTGTTCCTCATCACCCACGATCTCGACACGCTCTACGCGATCTGCGACCGCGTGGCCGTGCTGGCCGACCGCCGCGTCGTCGCCTGCGCGCCGATCGCCGAGATCGAACGCTTCGAGCACCCCTGGGTGCAGGAGTACTTCCACGGACCGCGCGGCCGCGCCGCGCGACGCGAGGCCTGACGATGGAAACCAAAGCCCACCACGTGCTGATCGGCGCCTTCACCCTCGCGGTGGCGGTGCTGGCCCTGCTGTTCGCCCTCTGGGCGGCGAAAACGGTCTCCGACCGGCAGTGGGACGAATACGAAGTCGTGTTCACCGAAGCCGTCACCGGCCTCACCCGCGGCGGTGTTGTGCAGTACAACGGCATCGCCGTCGGCGACGTCACCGAACTGCGGCTGGACGCCGCCGACCCGAGCAAAGTGATCGCGCGCATCCGCGTCGGCGCCGGCACGCCGGTCAAGACCGACACCACGGCCAAGCTCGCCTTCGTCGGGCTCACCGGCCTCGTGCAGATCCAGCTCAGCGGCGGCAGCCCGGAAAGTCCGATGCTGAAGGAAGCGCACGACCGCGATGAGGGCCTACCGCGCATCACCGCACAGGAGTCGGCTTTCGCGAAGCTGCTGAACTCGTCGGAGGACATCACCACCACGGCCAGCGACGTGCTGTTCCGCATCAACCGCATGCTCAACGACGAGACCGTGGCGAACGTCTCGAAGACCATGGCTAACCTCGAGCAGGTGACCGGCACGCTGGCCGCCGAGCGCGGCGAGATCGCCCAGCTGCTGCGCGATGCGCGCTCGTCCGCCGAACGCCTGGATCGCGTGCTCGCGACCGCCGAAGGGACGATGGGCGGCCTCGACCGCAGCGTCGCCGCGCTCGACAAGGATCTGCCGCAGATCCTCGCCAAACTCGACCGCACGCTGACCGAATTCGAATCGCTGTCGAGCAATGCAAACGCGCTGGTCAGCGAGAACCGCGGCGCGGTGCAGCAGTTCAGCCAGGACGGCCTCACCCAGGTCGGGCCGACGTTGGCCGAGCTGCGCAGCCTCCTGCGGCAGCTGAATCGCGCCGCCGCCAAGATCGAAGAACGCCCGTCCCGCGTCGTGCTGGGCGGCCCCACGCCCGAGGAGTTCCAGCCGTGAGCCTGCGTCGCACCGCCCTGCCCTTCGCGCTCGCCGCTGCGCTTTCCGGCTGCGTGTCCATCGGCGACAAGGCCGAGCTGACCGTCTACGCGCCGGACATCGCCTTCAACGCGGACGACGACTGGCCGCGCATCGATCGCACGCTCGCCGTCGGCGAGCCCAACGCCAGCACGATGCTGGACAGCAACCGCATCGCCGTCCGGCCGCAACCGTCGACGCTGCAGGT
>JBOFQO010000095.1:0-4357 GCA_051660925.1 Silanimonas sp.
AGACGCACCGCGGCCGGTTGACGCGAACGCAGCACCGGCCACGGCCGCCAGCACCGAGTCGACGACCGTCGCCGTAGAGCGGACGATCATCGAAGGCACCGACAACACCGGCGCGGACAATGCGACAGCAGGCGACGCAGGCACGGGCGGCAAGCGCCGTCGCGGTCGTCGCGGTGGACGTCGTCGTCGTCGCGGTGCGGGCGTCGATGGCGCGGACGGCACGGTCGCCGGTGACGGCATCGACGGCGAGGATTTCAGCGACGACGCCGACATCGACGAGGACGGCGAGACGCCGAAGCCGGCCGCCGCGGATCGCGGCCATGGCGGAGCGGCCGCGGCCGTCCTGCTGACCAGCGCGGAAAGCGATTTCGACGACCTGCCGGCCCCCCGCGCAGCCGCGAACGCCAGCGCGCCGGTCGTCGAAGCCACGCCCTACATCGAGGCCGCCATCGCCGAGGCAACGCTCGCCGTCGAGGCCACGCCCCCGGTGACGACGCCGGTTGCTGCGGCTGCCGATGTGGGGGCGCCGGTACGCGTCGACGCTGAAGCGGTCATCGCCCCAGCGACACTGGTGGAGCCGACGCCGGTCGTCACGGTGGCTCCGATCGAGGCGACCAAGCCCGTCGAAACGGTGGCGCCGATGGACGCCGCCGCGGAAGCGGTCGAGACGGTCGTCGCGGAGGCCGCGCCGGTCGCGTCACCGCTGCAGCGCGACCTGCTCGCGGAACTCGCCGCTCCGAACGCCGCGCCGGTGGCGCCGACGCCCGCCGACACGGCCTCGGACGCGAGCTTGGACGACGAGGCACGCCGCGGCTGATCACGGTGGCGGCCGAAGGCCGCGACCTCGCTGCGAAGAAAAAGAAACGGCCCGGTCATCCGGGCCGTGTCTCGTTATGACGGGTCAGAGGCTACTGCGGCGACAGCGTCGCGTCGTGCACGCCGTATTGCGTGGCGAGTCGCGCCAGCGACACGGTGTCCTTGATGGCGAGCTTGTCGAGCAGCCGGTACTTGTGGGTGGCCACCGTCTTGCCGCTCAGGTGCAGGCGACGCCCGATCTCCTCAAGCTTCAGGCCCTGGCACAGCAGCTTGGCGACTTCCATCTCACGAGGCGACAGGTTCTCGAACGGCGACTCGGCCTGCGCGCCGCCGAGGGCGATGTGCTGGGCAACGTCGCTGGCGAGGTAGCGCTTGCCACGCGCGGCTTCGCGGATCGCACGCAGCAGCTCGTTGGCGTCGCAGCCCTTACCGACGTAGCCGTGCGCGCCGGCCGCCATCAGGCGCCGCGGCATCGGGCCGTCCTGCTGGACCGAGCAGATCACCACTTTCGGCGCGTCGTCGCCCTTGGCGAGGCGCTCGGTGATCTCCAGCCCGCTGACGCCGGGCAGGTGCAGATCGCACAACACGACATCGGGGGCGAGCTGGCGGATCAGCGGCAGTCCCGATTCGCCGTCCTCGGCCTCGCCGACCACCTGCATGTCGGTCTCGCGCTCGAGGATCAGCCGGTAGCCCGTTCGCACCAGCGCGTGGTCGTCCAACAGAAACACCTTGATCATTACCGCTCCTTGTTCCCCGGGGGGTGGGTGGGGGATGGGGGAAGCTTATGCCGGCGTGAACCCGGCAGCGACCGATGATTTCGTGAATCCCTGTAGGAAAACGCCGCAGGTTGGGACAGGCCGGCCACGCTTGGGCCGCAGCTTGGCGGAGAGAGTGGGATTCGAACCCACGGTGGTGTCACCACCACGGCGGTTTTCAAGACCGCTGCCTTAAACCACTCGGCCATCTCTCCGTGAGTGCCGCATTGTAGCCGTCGCCTTGGCGTGCCGCAGCAGCGCCCTGCCCTCGCCTAGAGCCGCGCTTCGCCCATCAGCCGCGGGAACTCCTCGACCATGTGGTCGATGAAGGCGCGCACCGCCGGCAGCTGGCCGCGGCGCGACGGGAACACGGCGTGGAAGATGCCCTGCTGCAGGCTCCACGCCGGCATGACGACCTCCAGCCGGCCGGCGCGCACGGCGTCGACGCAGGCGGCCTCAGGCATCAGCGCGATGCCGATACCGGCCATCGCGGCCTCCTGCAGCAGCGGGAAATCCAGCGCCATCAGCCGCGGCTTGATTTCGACCTTGCGGGTCTCGCCGTTCGGCCCGTGCAGCTCCCACACCTGCCGCGCCTCGTCCTCGCTCATGGAGAGCGTGACGTGCTCGGCGAGTGCCGCCGGGTCGATCGGGCGGCCGTGGCGCGCGAGGTAGATCGGGCTCGCCACCAGCAGCTCGCGGAACTCGCCGAAGCGGCGCATCGCGAGGTCACCGTCGGTGTCGAGCTTGGTGCGCACGCGCAGCGCGACGTCGAAGCTCTCCTCGATGACGTCGACGCGGCGGTTCGCGACGTGCACCTGCAGGCGCACCTTCGGATGCTTGATCAGGAAGCCCGGCACCACGCGCGACAGCAGGCGCTGCGACAGCGACACCGGGCAGCTGACGCGCACGACGCCGCGCGGTTCGGCGCTGAGCACCTGCACGGCCTCCTGCGCGGCCTGCGCCTGCGCCAGCATCGCCTGGGCGTGGCGGAACACATTCTGGCCAACGTCGGTGACGGCGAACTTGCGCGTTGAGCGCTGGATCAGCCGCACGCCGAAGTCCTCCTCGAGCTGCGCGATGCGCCGCGAGAGCCGCGACTTCGGCACGCCCGAGGCGCGCTCGGCGGCCGCATAGCCGCCGTGTTCGACGACCAGGGCGAACAGCTTCAGGTCGTTGAGGTCGAGTTCGTCGCTGCTCATGGCGGTAGGCTCAGATGCGCTCGGCGCCGCCGAGATACGGCCGCAGGACCTCGGGCACGGTGATGCTGCCGTCGGCGTTCTGGTGGTTCTCCATCACCGCGATCAGCGCGCGGCCCACGGCCACGCCCGAGCCATTGAGCGTGTGCACGAGCTCGGGCTTGCCCGTGGCCGGGTTGCGGAAGCGCGCCTGCATGCGCCGCGCCTGGAAATCCCCGCAGTTCGAACACGAACTGATCTCACGGTAGGTGTTCTGCGACGGCAACCAGACCTCGAGGTCGTAGGTCTTGGTGGCCGAGAAGCCCATGTCGCCGGTACACAGCAGCATGCGGCGGTACGGCAGACCGAGCTTTTCCAGCACCACCTCAGCCGCGCGGGTCATGCGCTCGTGCTCGGAAGCACTCTGCTCGGGTGTCGCGATGGTGACCAGCTCGACCTTCTCGAACTGGTGCTGGCGGATCATGCCGCGCACGTCGCGGCCGCCGCTGCCGGCCTCGGCGCGGAAGCACAGCGAGTGCGCCGTCATGCGCAGCGGCAGCGCGTCGGCGTCGACGATCTCATCGCGCACGAGGTTGGTCAGCGAGACTTCCGAGGTCGGGATCAGGTAGCGCTTGCCGTCGCCGACCGTCGTCGAGAACAGGTCCTCCTCGAACTTCGGCAATTGGCCGGTGCCGCGCATGCTCTCGGCGTTGACGATCAGCGGCACGTTGACCTCGAGGCAGCCGTGCTCGCGGGTATGCAGGTCGAGCATGAATTGCGCGAGCGCGCGGTGCAGGCCAGCGATGCCGCCACGCAGCACGGTGAAGCGCGAGCCACTGAGCTTCGCCCCCGCGTCGCCGTCGAGCATGGCTGCGCGGGCACCGAGCTCAACGTGGTCCTTCACTTCGAAGTCGAACGCGCGCGGAGTGCCCCAGCGGTGCCGCTCGACATTGCCGGCCTCGCCGTCGCCCTGCGGCACCGAGGCGTCCGGCAGGTTCGGGATGCCGGCGGCGATGGCGTCGATCTCGGCCTTGATGGCGTCCAGCCGCGCCTCCGAAGCCTTCAGCTCATCGCCGATCGCGGCGACCTCGGCCATCAGCGGCGCGACGTCCTCGCCCTTTCCCTTGGCCATGCCGATGGCCTTGCTGCGCGTGTTACGCAGGTTCTGCAATTCCTGCGTACGCACCTGGATCTGCTTGCGCTCGGCCTCGATGGCCTGCAGCGACGCGACATCGATAGCGAAGCCGCGCGTGGTCTTGAGGTACTCGGCGGTGGCCGCGAGTTCGGCGCGCAGCAGGGTGGGATCAAGCATGGGGTCGAGCCGTGGGCGGTGAAGCGCGGATTATCGCCCGCGCCCCAGCCACCACGCCATCGCGGCCCCGGCGATCGACCAGCCGACCACGTACTTGGCCAAGTTGCCCAGCACGAACTCAAGCGGGAACAGGTACCAGTTCCAGAACGGCAACAGGACCGCGACGGTGGCGAACACGCCGACGGCGGCGGCGACGGTGACGCGCTGCCCGAGGCCGCCGGGCAGCAGCGACAGCAGCCACGCCAGAAGCAGGGCGGCGACGGTGTCGCTGGCCCACTGCTTGGCGAGGTTCGGCCCCA
>JBOFQO010000096.1:0-5646 GCA_051660925.1 Silanimonas sp.
CTCGTTCTGGGAATCGGCGTATCGCAGCGCGTCCTCGTAAGTGATCTCGCCGGCCTGATACAGCTCGAACAAGGCCTGATCGAAGGTCTTCATCCCGAGGTTGGTCGACTCCTTCATCACTTCCTTCAGCTTGTGGATCTCGCCGTCGCGGATGTAGTCCTGCACCAGCGGCGTGCCGAGCAGGATCTCCATCGCGCAGCGGCGACCCTTGCCGTCCGGCGTCGGGATCAGCTGCTGGGCGACAATGCCCTTGAGGTTCAGCGACAGATCCATCAGCAGCTGGTTGCGCCGCTCTTCCGGGAAGAAGTTGATGATGCGGTCCATCGCCTGGTTCGAGTTGTTCGCATGCAGCGTGCACAGCACCAGATGGCCCGTTTCGGCAAAGGCGATGGCATGGTCCATGCCCTCGCGGGTGCGGACCTCGCCGATCATGATCACGTCCGGCGCCTGGCGCAGCGTGTTCTTCAGCGCGGCCTCCCAGCTGTCGGTGTCGATGCCGACTTCGCGCTGGGTGACGATGCAGCCCTCGTGCTTGTGCACGAACTCGATCGGGTCCTCGATGGTGATGATGTGACCCGAGGAATTGACGTTGCGGTAACCGATCATCGCGGCGAGCGAGGTCGATTTGCCGGTGCCGGTGGCGCCGACGAAGATGATCAGGCCGCGCTTGGTCATCGCCAGGGTCTTGATGACCGCCGGCAGGTTCAGCTCGTCGATGGTCGGGATCTTGGTCTCGATGCGACGCAGCACCATGCCGACCTGGTTGCGCTGGTAGAAGCACGACACGCGGAAGCGACCGACGCCGGCGAGGCCGATAGCGAAGTTGCACTCATGCGTCTTCTCGAACTCCTCGCGCTGCGACGGGTTCATCACGTTCAGGACCAAGTCGCGGCTCTGCGTGGGCGTCAGCGCCTCCTGCGTGATCGGCACGAGCTTGCCGTGCAGCTTCATGGACGGCGGGACGCCGGCCGTGATGAACAGGTCGGACGCCTTCTTGTGCGCCATCAGCTTGAGGAACGAGGTGAAGTCGATGCTGCTCATGGGGGGCTCCGTCCGGATCTCGTGGGGCGCTCAGTCGAGAAGTTCGATCACTCGAACAGGCGCTTGTCCTTGGCGTAGGTGGAGGCCTGCGCGCGGGTGATGATGCCGCGCTTCAGCAGGTCCTGCAGGCACTGGTCGAGCGTCTGCATGCCGTACTGCTGGCCGGTCTGAATGGAGCTGTACATCTGCGCGACCTTGTCCTCGCGGATGAGGTTACGGATGGCCGGAATGCCGACCATGATCTCGTGCGCCGCCACGCGGCCGCCGCCGACCTTCTTCAGCAGCGACTGCGAGATCACCGCGCGAAGCGACTCGGAGAGCATCGAACGAACCATCGGCTTCTCGCCCGCGGGGAACACGTCGATGATGCGGTCGATGGTCTTGGCCGCCGAGCTGGTGTGCAGGGTGCCGAACACGAGGTGGCCGGTTTCCGCGGCGGTCAGCGCCAGGCGGATGGTCTCGAGGTCGCGCAGCTCGCCGACCAGGATGTAGTCGGGGTCTTCGCGGAGCGCGGAGCGCAGGGCCTCGTTGAAGCCGTGCGTGTCGCGATGCACTTCGCGCTGATTGACGAGGCACTTCTGCGAGGTGTGCACGAACTCGATCGGATCCTCGACGGTGAGGATGTGCGAGTACTCGTTCTTGTTGATGTGGTCGACCATCGCGGCCAGGGTGGTCGACTTGCCCGAGCCGGTCGGTCCGGTGACGAGAATGAGGCCCTGGGGCTGATCGATCAGCTCGCGGAAGATGCGCGGGCAGTTGAGGTCCTCCAGGGTGAGGATCTCCGACGGAATGGTACGGAATACGGCGCCGGCGCCGCGATTCTGGTTGAAGGCGTTGACGCGGAAGCGCGCGAGGCCAGGGATCTCGAACGAGAAGTCGGTCTCGAGGAATTCTTCGTAATCGCGACGCTGCTTGTCCGACATGATGTCGTAGATCAGCGCGTGCACCGTCTTGTGATCGAGCGCCGGGATGTTGATGCGGCGCACGTCGCCATCGACGCGGATCATCGGCGGCAGGCCGGCCGAGAGGTGCAGGTCGGAGGCCTTGTTCTTGACCGAGAAAGCCAGCAGTTCCGCGATATCCATTCCGTTCTCTCCCCCGAACCTGTCGATGCGAATGCGGTCGCAAGCCGTCCTGCGACGGCAGGCTTTCCGGCAGTATAGCCCCAGCCCATGGACGCTCTGGAAGCCCGCTACCGCCTGCTGATCGACGGCCTTGCCGCAGCACCTTCGATGGGCGGTGCGCGACTGGTCGCCGTGTCGAAAACCCAGCCCGCCAGCGCCGTGCGCGCCGTTGCGGCGCTCGGCCAGCGTGCCTTTGGCGAGAACTACGTGCAGGAGGCGCTGGCCAAGCAGGCCGAGCTCGCCGACCTTGGCCTGGAGTGGCACCTGATCGGGCCGCTGCAGAGCAACAAGTGCCGCGACGCGGCGCGGCATTTCGACTGGGTGCAGTCCGTGGACCGCGCCAAACTGCTGCCCTTGCTCGACCGCGAACGGCCCGTGGAGGCGCCACCGCTGAACGTGCTGCTGCAGGTGAACATCGACGGCGAGGCCAGCAAATCCGGCTGCGCGCCCGACGCGGTGATGGCGCTGGCCGACCAGGCCGCCGCCCTGCCCCGGCTGCGCCTGCGAGGCCTGATGGCCATCCCCGAGCCGCACCCCGGCGACGATCACCGCCGTGCCGCCTTCGCGCGGATGCACGCGCTGTTCCACGCCCTCAAGGCCCGGCATCCGGACGTCGACACGCTGTCGATGGGCATGAGCGACGACTGGCCGCTGGCCGTGGCCGAAGGCGCGACCCTGGTGCGCGTGGGCAGCGCGCTGTTCGGCGCGCGCCCGACGAAACCCTGAGGCGGGGTTCCGAACGTCGCGCGGCCCGGCCATGATGCAGGGCTTCCCGCACCGACCCTGATCGCATGAGCCCGACGCCTCCCGCCCTTCCTCCGGTCGCCTTTATCGGCGGCGGCAACATGGCGCGTGCCCTCATCGGCGGCATGGTCCGCGGCGGTGCCTCGCCGGCCGACATCCACGTCAGCGAACCCTACGCACCGAACCGCGAGGGGCTGGCCGCCGAGTTCGGCGTCGTCACCACCGAGGACAACGCGACAGCCGCATCGAAGGCCGCCGTGTGGGTGCTGGCCACCAAGCCCCAGGTGCTGCGCGGCGTCTGCGAAGCGCTGGCATCGCTGGCGCAGGCGCAGCGCCCGCTGGTGGTCTCGATCGCGGCCGGCATCACCAGCGCACAGCTCGACCGCTGGCTGGGCGGCGGCATCGCGGTGGTGCGCACCATGCCGAACACCCCGGCCCTGCTCGGCGCCGGCGTCACCGGGCTGTGCGCGACGGCAGCGACCAGTGAAGCACAGCGCGCGCTCGCAGACACGTTGCTGAAGCCGGCCGGCGAGACCGTGTGGATCGCCGACGAAGCGCTGATGGACGCCGTCACCGCGGCCTCGGGCAGCGGCCCGGCCTACGTATTCCTGCTCGCCGAGGCGATGCAGGCCGCGGCGGAAGCCGAGGGGCTGCCGGCCGACGCGGCGCGCACGCTGGTCGTCGAGACCATCGCCGGCGCGGCGCTTATGCTGAAGGAGAGCGGCGAAACCGCGACGACGCTGCGGCAGCGCGTCACCTCGCCGAACGGCACCACGCAGGCCGCCCTCGACGCCTTCGCTGCGGGCGGCTTCACGCCGCTGGTGGGCGCGGCCGTTCACGCCGCGCGAATCCGCGGCGCGGAACTCTCGGCGGCGAACGACTGAGAAGGGGAGCACCATGCACCGTCGACCGAATTCCGCCTGCCGCACAGCCATCGCACTGGCCCTGATGCTCGTCACCAGCGTGGCCTTCGCGACGGCGCCTGCACCGGCCAAGCCCTCGCTAACGCTCAGCTCCGGCAAGAACAGCACGCAATCCGGCGAATTCACGGTGCACTACAACGCGATGCCGAGCACGCAGCTGACGCCGGAGATCGCCACGCGCTACGGCATTACCCGCTCGGCCAACCGTGCCCTGCTCAACGTCTCGGTGATGAAGGGCCCACGCGCCACCGAAGCCGTTGCCGTGCCGGCGCGGATCGACGCGGCCGCCACCAACCCGAACGGCCAGCGACAGGCGCTGCGGCTGCGCGAAGTGCGCGACCGCGGCGCGATCTATTACCTCGGCGAGGCGCGCATCGATGAGCGCGACACGCTCGACTTCGAGCTGACCGTGACGCCGGAAGGCGGCACGCCGATCAACGCCCGGTATCGCCAGGAGTTCTGGCCGCCGACGCCGGCGCGCTGACGCATGGCCCTGCTGTTCGTCCGCCACGCCCAGGCCAGCTACGGCACCGACGACTACGACCGCCTCTCCGAACTGGGCTGGACCCAGGCCGGGCACCTCGGCGCGTGGCTGGCGCGCGAGCCACACGGCTTCACCCGGGTGCGCGTCGGCGCCATGCGGCGCCATCGCGAGACCTTCGAGGCGATCCGCCGTGCCTTCGCCGACGCCGGGCATCCGCTGCCCGAGCCCACGGAGGACGCCGACCTCAACGAGTTCGACCACGGCGCAGTGATCCGCGCCTTTCTTTCGGAACGCGCGGACGCTGACCTCCGCGCGCGCGCCGCCTCGCACGACCCAGCCATCGTCGGGCCAATGCTGCACGCGGCCATCCTCGCCTGGGCGAACGACGAGCTCGACGCCGTGCCGGAGCGCTGGGGCGTGTTCGGCGAGCGCGTTGCACGCGCCGGCGCAGCCGCAGCGGCAGCCGCGCACGAGGGCCCGATGCTCGTCGTCAGCTCAGGCGGGGTCATCGCCCGGCTGGCGCAACAGTCGCTGGACGTGCCGGCCGCGCGCGCCGTCGACCTCAACCTCGCGATCCGCAACGCGTCGATCAACGAATTCAGCGCACGCCACGGGCGGCTGCGCTTTGGCAGCTTCAACACGCTGCCGCACCTCGCCCACGACCGCCAGCTGTGGACGCACTTTTGAGCAATGCCTGGCGCCTCGAGCCCCGCGAGTGCAGTGGGCTGATCCAAGCCTTCGCCCCACCGACGGGCGCATGATGGCTTTCAGCAAGCGACCGCCGTCCCGATCCCGGAGCCCGACACCGTGAGCCCCTTGTTCCCGTTCTCCGACCGCGCTCGCGAGCTCGACGCGAGGCTCGCCGCCTTCATGGCCGAGCGCGTGCTACCGGCCGAGGCCGAGGTGCACGCGTGGCAGCAGGATCCGGCCACGCGCTGGACGGTCTGCCCGCGCATCGAAACTCTGAAGGACGAAGCGAAGGCCGCCGGGCTGTGGAACCTGTTCCTGCCCAACACCACGCACGGCGCCGGGCTCTCGAATCTCGACTACGCACCGCTGGCCGAACGCATGGGCCGGGTGCTGTGGGCCAGCGAGGTCTTCAACTGCAATGCGCCCGATACCGGCAACATGGAGGTACTCGCACACTTCGCCACGCCTGAGCAGAAGGCTGCGTGGCTGGCGCCACTGCTTCGCGGCGAGATCCGATCCGCCTTCGCGATGACCGAGCCCGACGTCGCCTCGTCGGACGCCACCAACATCGCCCTGCGCATCCGCCGCGACGGCGAGCACTACGTGCTGCAGGGCCGCAAGTGGTGGATCACCGGCGCCG
>JBOFQO010000097.1:0-4197 GCA_051660925.1 Silanimonas sp.
ACCGCGGCCGGCACGTACAGTCGCACGCGGCCGCGCAGCGCTGGATCGAAGTAGGCGGCGTAGAACAGCCGCTCCAGCCCGGCGACGTGGTCCATGTGCACATGGGTGACGTACAGCGCCTCGGGCAGCCGGCCGTAAGCGTCGAGATAGGCGGTCAGCGCCTCCTGCCCGCAGTCGATCATCATGAGCGGCGCGCCGTCGCGCTCGATCACCGCCGAGGCCGCGCCAAGCATGGGCGCCGCGCCCGCATTGCCGACGCCGAGCAGGTGCAGCGCCCAGCTCATCGCGATGCCCTCGGCACGGCCGCGTCCGCCGCCATCGCCTCGCGCCACGCGGTGCGCAGGCGCGCCATGCCCTCGGCGATCCGCGCCGGAATGACATGGCGCCGGTACTTCATCAGGGAGCGCTCCAAGCGCGCGATTTCGTCCTCGCACCAGCGTCCGGTGGCGTGACCGAGCGTGCCGCGGTCCCAGTCGATCAGGGTGATGCCGCCATCCACGCGCTGCAGCACGTTGCGCGCATTGAGATCGGGATGGTGGGCGCCGAAGCGATGGAAGCGCGCCAGCGTCGCGCCGACCGCCTCCCACGGCGCCGTGCCCGAGTCCTCGTGCACCAGGCTCATCAGGTCAGCCCGCACCGGCACGCGCGCCATCAGCAGCGCGGCGCGATAGATTAGGCCCTCGCGCCACCACGCGCCGGCGATCGGCGCCGGCACCGGCAGGCCGGCCGCCTGCAGCGCCTCAAGCAGCGCGACCTCGCGGACGCAGCGCAGTCGTGATTCGCCAAGCCACACGTAGTGCCGCGTGCTGAGACGCGCCATCAGGCCGCCGCGGCGGTAATGGCGAAGCACCGCGGCGCCGAACGGGCCCTCGAGGTACCACGCGTCGCCGCGGCCACCGACGCCGATCGGCAGCGCGTTCGCGCCGTAGCGCGACACCTCGAACCACTCCGGACGCGCGCGGTCACGCCATGCCGTGGCGGCATGCACTTCGGCCAGACCGTCGGTGGCGGGCGCGGACGCTATCATCGCCGGCAGTCTAGCAAGGCCTTCCACGTGCCCTCCCCGCCCTCGTCCGTCTGCATCCTGCGGCTGTCCGCGCTCGGCGACGCGACCCACGTCGTCCCAATGATCCGCTCGCTGCAGCGGCATCGCCCCGAGATCGCGATCACGTGGATCATCGGCAAGGCCGAGGCCGCGATGCTCAAGGGCCTCGACGGCGTCGAGCTCGTCGTCTTCGACAAGAAGTCCGGCTGGGCCGGCCTCCGCCAGCTGCACGAGACCCTCGCCGGCCGCCGCTTCGATGCCCTGCTGCAGATGCAGCTCGCACTGCGCGCGAACGCGCTGTCGATGCTGGTGCGCGCCGAACGGCGCATCGGCTACGACGCCGCGCGCAGCAAGGAAGGCCACAGCCTGGTCGTCAACGAGCGCATCGCGCCGGGCGGCCACCACGTGCTCGACGCCTTCGGCCAGTTCGCGGCGGCGCTCGGCTGCCCGCCGGACCGCGTTGAGTGGCGGATGCCGGTGCCCGACGACGCGCACGCCTGGGCGGCGGAGCAGCTGCCCGGCGACACGCCCACCCTGCTCATCTCGCCGTGTTCGAGCCATCGACTGCGCAACTGGCGTGCGGAACGCTACGCTGCGGTGGCTTCGCAAGCGTTGGCGCGCGGCTGGCGGGTGGCGCTGTGCGGCGGCCCGAGCTTGCTGGAGCGCGAGGTCGGCGACGCGATCCTCGCCGCGATGCCGGCGCGCGAGCGCGTGCTCGACCTGATCGGCAAGGACACGTTCAAGCGTTTCCTCGCCCTGTGCCGACGCGCGTCCATCCTGCTCGGGCCCGACTCCGGCCCGGTGCACATGGCGAACGCGATGGGTTGCCGCGCGATCGGCCTGTACGCCTGCACCGACGCCACGCGCTGCGGCCCCTACAGCGACCTGCGCTGGTCGCCGAACCACTACGCCGAAGCCGCCGAACGTTTCCTGCACAAGCCCTACGCGGCGGTGCCTTGGGGCAAACGCATCGAGTTCGAGGGTGTGATGGACCTGATCAGCGTCGACGAGGTCATCGGGCGTTTCGAAGACTGCGCGTTCGATCTTGGCGCCTGATCAGCGCTTGACGCCGGGCACCTTGTAGTCCTCGTAGCTCTTCTCTTCGACGTAGGTCGAACCGAGGGCGAGGTTGATGTCCTTCTTCACCTTGGCGCGCTCGTCGTTCTCGAAGTAGACGGCGCGGGCGAGACGGATGAACTCCTGGTCGAAGGTCTGCGCCTTCTCCTTGATGCGGATGTCGTCCTCGATCACCCACAGGCGCTCGTTGACAGCCTTCAACGCGGCGCGCAGGTGGGCGATTTCGATGTGCGAGGCCGGATGCGCCGCCCACGTGGCCAACAGGGCCTCCAGCTCGCGGCGCACGTTCACGAGCTTCGCCGGGTCCTTGATGCGCTCGGACTTGATCTCGAGGATGGCGATCTTGTCGAGCAGTTCGCCGAACGACACCGGCACGCTGATCTCGGACATCGGGGCACTCCAAATCACGGGGGATGCAGTTTAGCGCGGCGACGCCCGCGCCAGCGCCGCGCGGCCTCGAGCGCCGGCCGTTCCACGGCCCACCACGACAACGCCGCGACGCCGAGCGAGATCGCCAGGCTGGCGATGATGAAGCCGGCCAGCCCCCACGACGGCGGCACGTAGCCGCCGAGCGCGGCGCGCAGCGCCCACTGCACCGGGTAATGCCAAAGATAGAGGCTGAAACTGACGACACCGAGCGCGCGCAGCGGCGCGGCGCCGAGGCATCGCGCGACGCGGCTCGACGGCGCGACGACCAGCGACGCCACCAGCACCCCGACGGGCACCGCGGTCAGCAGCGGCCAGAACCAGGTCCAGGTGCGAGCATCGACAATGCCGACGTACGCGCGCTCGCCGCCGAGCTGAGGCAGCAGGACCAGCGCGGCGAGGGCCAGCAGCGCCGCCGCGCTGCCGTACATGGCCTGCCAGCGGCGCCCGCCGGCCTTGAACTCTTCGCCACTCGCGCCCGTTGCGCGGCCGCTAACGAGCCACGCGAGCACCATTCCGGCGATGAACTGCACGCCGCGGCCCGGAAGGTGCTCTGCCCAGCCGATGCGCTGCTCGATGTCGGGGACCATCGCCTGCACGCCGGCGCGCCATGCCACCGCGAGCACCGCCGCACCGAGCAGCAGGCCGACGAGGCGGTGCTTCGAACCCCATGCCAACCAGAGCAGCGGCAGTGTCGCGTAGAAGCCGGCTTCGACCGGCAGGCTCCACCACGGCCCGAGATGCGCTGGGATCCATGGCCACGCGTTGAGCCACAGCACCAAGTGCGCGACGACCTCACCCACGGAGGCCGGCGACCAGACCACCGCCGACGTCACGACGAGCGCTGCGGCCGGCATCGCCAAGACAACCAGCTGCGCGTAGTAGGCCGGCAGGATTCTGGCCGCGCGCATCACGGCGTAGCCCACCCAATCCGGGGCCACGCGATCGTCCGGCGCACTGAGCGCAGCCAGGCCGCGCGCCAGCAGGAAGCCCGAAAGGACGAAGAACACGTCGACGCCCAACCATCCGGCGCCGAGTAGCGCGGCCAAGGGCGCGGGCAATCCCGAGGCCGCCGGCCCCGCCAGCGCCCATGCGTGGAAGACCAGCACCCATAGCGCAGCGAGGCCGCGGAGGCCGGTCAAGGCGGGCAGTCGGGCGTCGGTCATGGCACGGGAAAAAGAACAGCGCCCCGTGGGGGGCGCTTTTCATGATCTGGCGGAGAGGGAGGGATTCGAACCCTCGGTACGCTATAAACGTACGCCTGATTTCGAGTCAGGTACAATCGACCACTCTGCCACCTCTCCGGTGGTCTCTCGGCCGCGGTAATGCAGCGGCTGATCGAGCCGCGCATCTTACAGCCCCGCGCTCCGCTGCGCCAGCCCCGCAGCGCTCGGCGCCACCCCGATCAACGCCCGCCCGCCGACGCGCCGCCGCGGCCACGCGCTTGCATGACGAAGGTGCCGCTCTCGTGGCCGGCAAACCGAATCGGCGCGAACTGCGGGTCCTGGATCACGCTGGCGTCCAGCGTCGCCAGCGCGAGCGACGCCGAGACGTCCTGGTACAGCCGCGTCGCGTCGAGGACGCCGCGGTTATCCTCCAGCACGTTGAGGAAGGCGCGCGCGAAGAAGCTGTGCCCGCTCGGGCCGGTG
>JBOFQO010000098.1:0-1350 GCA_051660925.1 Silanimonas sp.
CCTTCGCCGACGCGCTGCGCCCGCTGAAGGACGTGGCCGACATCCGCCTGCCGCTGACGCCTTCACGCGTGCTGGCGCTGATCGGCGCCGAGGAACCCGCTCCCCCTGCCGCGATGGCCGCCGCCATGGCCGCGGTACCGGCACCGGCCGCTGCCGGCGGCCTGGCGCTGCAGGCGCGTGGCCATGTCGACATCGCCGCGCCACCCGAGCGCGTGTTTGCGGTGCTGCTCGACCCCACGGCGCTGGCGCGCGTGATTCCCGGCTGCCATGCGCTCGTCAGCACCGGAGCGAACCAGTACCGCGCCGACGTCACAGTCGGCGTCGGTCTGGTGAAGGCACGCTACGCCGCGCGCATCGCGCTCAGCGAGATCGACGCGCCGCGTTCGCTGCGACTGGCCGGTGACGGCCAGTCGACGCTGGGCACGGGCTCCGGCAGCGGTGTCGTGCGGCTGGAAGCCACGGCCAGCGGCACGCGGCTGCACTATGACTATGCCGCGCAGGTGGGCGGCAAGGTCGCGGCGGTGGGCAGCCGCATGCTCGAAGGCGCGGCGCGCATCGTGCTGGCGCAGCTGTTCGAATCGCTCGGGCGGCAGGCCGTGGGTGGCGACGCCGCGCAGCCCGCGGCGCGCAGCTTCTGGCAACGCCTGCTGCACTGGCGGGGGGTGGCGAAATGAAGCCGGCCGCCTTCGACTACCAGCGCATCGCCAGTGCCGACGAAGCCTGCGCCGTACTGGCCCAGATGGGCGAAGACGCGCGCATCCTGGCCGGCGGGCAGAGCCTGATGGCGGTGCTGAACATGCGCCTGGCGCAGCCGCAGCGGCTGCTCGACATCTCGCGCTGCGCGCCGCTGCAGCAGCTGCGTGTGGCGCAGGGCGCCTTGCAGGTCGGCGCTGCCGTCACCCAGGCCGCGCTCGAATGGCGGCCGGGCCTGGCGCAGGAACTGCCGCTGCTGCAGCTGGCCTTCCCGCACATCTCGCATTTCCAGGTGCGCAACCGCGGCACGGTGGCCGGCAGCATCGCCCATGCCGACCCCTCGGCCGAACTGCCGCTGTGCCTGCTGGCCTTGCAGGGCGAGGTGCTGCTGAAGAGCGCGCGCGCCAGCCGCCGCGTGGCGGCCGAGGACTTCTTCACCGGCATGCTGCAGACCACGCGCCGCGCCGACGAACTCGTCGAGGCCGTCTGCTTCCCGCTGGCGCGGCCGGGCCAGGGCTACGGCTTCGAGGAGTTCTCGGTGCGCCATGGCGACTTCGCCGTCTGCGCCGTGGCGGCGGTGGCCGACGGCCAGCAGCTGCGCATCGCCGTCGGCGGTGTCGCCGACCGGCCCGTGGCGCGCAACTTCCCGCTGCTGCA
>JBOFQO010000099.1:0-4494 GCA_051660925.1 Silanimonas sp.
CCGCGGACGCCCATCTGCTGTCCCGCCCCAATCCGGAGCTGGAGGCTCGCGTCGCTCACCTTGTTGCCTACAGCCTTCAGCATCTCGGCACCGAGGCCAACCTGGTCAATCAGAAGGTCCGCGCCGTGCAGAGCAACCAGCAGTTCGACGAAATCGTCGGCAAGCTCTACCCGATCGTCCAGCAGTACTGCGGCGTGAAGGAAGCGGAGCGCTTCGCGTCGATCTTCGGCCGCGGCTGACCTGCCGACCATGCAGTCCGCCTCGTCCTCCTCAAGCTTCCGACTTCCCAACCGTTTGACCCCCGTCCTCACTGCCGAGGGCGAAGCGGTGCTCCGCGAGCGCCGCGCCGACGTCGCGGTGCAGGCACGCTTCCTGCTCAGTCTGGTCAACGGGGCGCGCGACATGGCAACCCTGCGACTGGTGTCCAACCTGCTGGCCGAAAGCGACGAAGTCGTGCTCGCCCTTGAGGATGCCGGGCTGCTGGCATTGGATAGCCCGGTGTCGGACGGCGTCGTCTCCGCCGAGCCCGCCGCGGAGGCCGCTTCGGATTCCGCCATCGACGACGTCGAACCCGGGGATGAGGCGCCACAGCCCGCGGCCCCAGCGTCCTCGAGGGCGCCGCCTGCGGCGGCGTGGTTGCCTGCCGATCTGCCGGCGCCGGCGCGCCCGCAGCCTGTGGAACGCCCGGCCTCGTCGGCGAGCAGCGCCCCTCCGCCGCGTGCCGCCATCGGCGAGTTCCTGCGCCAGCGGCTTGGCGACATCGGCCCCGAAGTGGTGGACGGCTTGCGCGAGCGTTCCGACGCCGACTACCGGCGCGCGGTGCTGCGCCTCGCCGACATGATCGAAGAGCAGATCAGCGTCGTCGACGCGGACGATCTCAGGGCCCTGCTGTCGGAAACCAAAGGTGGCTAGTCGGCCGCTGGTCGCGCTGCAGGGCGGCGCGGCCACACGGTCGCCGGCGGTCACGCCCTCACTGGAGTTGCTGCGTCGCGAGCATGTCGAGCCGGCGCTGCGTGCTTATGTCGATGAGCTGCCGGCAGGCCGCCTCAAGCCCGTGGTTGCTGAGGGGCTGCTTGCACCGGGCAAGCGCTTCCGCGCCTTGCTCGTGTGGGCCACAGGGATAGCCATCGGTGCGACCCCGCGACTGCTGGCCGACGCCGCACTGGCCGTGGAGTTGGTCCACGCCCATAGCCTCGTTCTCGACGACCTGCCGTGCATGGACGACGCGCCAACGCGGCGCGGACGACCGGCCTTGCACCGCCGACATGGCGAGGCGCTTGCATTGCTGGCGGCTTCCGCCATGCTCTCGGATGCCTATGCAATTTTGGCGCGCGGGGGAGATGGCGAGGCAGGCCGGCGCGCCCTGCACCTCGCTCGCGCCTGCGGCCTGGGCGGTATCGCCGAGGGGCAGGCCGAGGACCTTGCTGATCCGCGCCGTAGCTGCTTGGGCAAGACCGTGCCGCTGATTATTGCGGCGGTGCAACTCGGTGCCGCCTGCGGCGGAAGCGCCGATGCGCGCGCACGCGCCGTGATGGAACGTTTTGCGATGGAGGTCGGGGCGGCATACCAGGAGCGCGACGACCTGCTCGACGAGGACCGTGGGGTCAGCGCCGACCCTTCCCAGCGCATCGAGGCGGCGATCCGCGAACTGCGGCTTTCTGGACTCGATGCCCCCCTGCTTGAAGCGCTGGCCCGCATGGCCGTTTCGCGCACTGATTGATCACCGAGGAGAACACCGATGGACGAGCTGGCCCTTGTTACCCAGTACACCTTCATCGTCACCATGCTCGGCATGGCGGCGGCCAGCGTGTATTTCTGGCTTGAGCGCGACACGCTGGCGGTGGAATTCCGCGGCGCGGCGACGATCGCGGGCATCTACACCGGCATCGCCGCGTTCATGTACTCGCGCATGGTCGGTATCGTCGGCGATGACGGCAGCGCGGAAAGCGTGCTCGCGCTGCCCACCCACTTCCGCTACGTCGACTGGGTGATCACCACGCCGCTGATGCTCGTCAACCTGCTGATCCTGCTGCAGGTCACCAGCGACAAGATCGGCGTGGTCGTCGTGATGATTCTTGCCGACATCGCCATGATCGCCTTCGGGTTCTTTGGTGAGCGCTACTCGAACATCCCGGGCATGGAATTCGAAGCCTGGGTGCTGTTCGGGCTGGGCTGCCTTGCCTACCTCATGCTGCTCTTCATGATGTACAGCGTTCTCACCGAGGCGGCCCGCGACAAGGTGGCGCCGGTGCGCATCGCCTTCGAGCGGATGCGCCTGTTCTTCCTGATCGGTTGGTCGATCTACCCGCTCGGTTTCATCGTCGGAATGATGTCGGATGCCGAGAGCTTCAAGATCGCGCGCGAGCTGGTCTACAACTTCGCCGATCTGATCAACAAGGTCGGCCTGGGCCTCGTCGCCCTCGTGGCCGCCAAGCAGATCAGCCGCGAGGCCGCGATCCGCCAAGCGATGCGCGCGCTGTAACGCGCGCTCGCGGGACTGCCGGGCCAGGCGCCATGCCATCGCCGGAGGCGATCGTCATCGGCGCCGGCCTTGGAGGCCTGGCCGCCGCCGTGCGCCTCGCGGCGCGCGGCCACGCGGTGTCGGTCCACGAGGCCTTGCCCGACGCGGGCGGTCGTGCCCGCCGCTTTGTGCGCGAGGGCATCGCCTTCGACGCCGGGCCCACCGTCATCACGGCGCCCTTCCTGATCGACGAGCTGTTTGCGCTGGGCGGCGTGCGCCGCGAGGAGCGCGTGACCCTGCTGCCCGTCGCGCCCTGGTACCGCTACCTGCTGGCCGACGGCCGGCGCTTCGACTACGGCCCCGACGCCGACGCCGTGCTCGCCGAGGTGCAGCGCGTCGCGCCGCAGGACCTCGCGGGCTACCGGCGCCTGCGCGAGCACTGCCGCAAGCTCTACGTCGAAGGCTACGAGAAGCGCGGCGCCATGCCCTTCCACCGGCTCCGCGAAATGCTCGCGGCGCTGCCGGCCTTGCTGTCGCTGCGCGCCGACCGCAGCGTGCATGCGGCGGTCAGCCACTTCGTGCGTGACCCGGCCCTCCGCGAGGTGCTGAGCGTGCATCCGCTGCTCGTCGGCGGGCATCCGTTCCGCACGTCCAGCATCTACATGCTGATCCACCATCTCGAACAGGCGCACGGCGTCTGGTACGTGCAGGGCGGGACGGCGGTGCTGGTCGATGCGCTGGTGGAACTGGCCAAGGGCATGGGGGTGCGCTTCCACTTCGACAGTTCGCTGGAAGAGGTGCGGATCCGCCAACGGCGCGTGGCGAGCCTGCGCTTCAGCGATGGCGAGCGCGAGGTGACGGGCCGCGTGGTCAGCAACCTCGACCCGGCAACGCTGTACCAGCGCTGCCGTTTCGACGGCGGCCGCCCCCGGCGCTGGAGCGCGAACCGGCTGGGCCGCTTGCGCCATTCGATGGGCCTGTACGTGCTGTACTTCGCCATCGACGGCGAGGCATCGGAGCTGCCGCACCACACGATCGTGCTTGGCGAGGGCTACCGCGAGCAGCTCGACGACATCTTTGACGGCACCGAACCCCCGCAGCGCTTCAGCGCCTACCTGCATCGCCCCAAGGCCACCGATCCGGGCGCTGGCCCGCCGGGCATCGACCCGATGTACGTGCTGGTGCCGGTGCCGCATCTGCGGCCTGGGATGGACTGGGACCAGGCGGAGCCGGCATTCCGAGAGCGCGTGCTCGATTTCCTCGAGGCGCGCTGCATTCCCGGCCTCCGTGCGCGGTTGCGCTTCGCGTTCGCGAAAACACCGCGCTATTTCGCCGACACGCTGCAGAGCCAGCACGGCAGTGGCTTCTCGATCCATCCCGATCTGCTGCAGTCGGCGTGGTTCCGCTTCCACAACCGCTCGGAGGAAGCCGAGAACCTCTACCTGGTGGGCGCGGGAACGCATCCGGGCGCCGGTGTGCCCGGCGTGCTGAGTTCCGCACGAGTACTCGACGCGCTGATTCCGGAACACCGATGAGTGCGACCCTGCCCGACTGGGAGGCCTGCGGCATGTCGCGCCACGGGCGAACCTTTCACCTGGCGTCGTTGGCGCTGGGGGCCGCACGGCCGGCCGTCCTCGATCTCTACCGCGCATGCCGCTACATCGACGATTGCGTCGATGCCGGCGATGCCGCAGGCGGTGAACGCCGGCTGGCACAGATGCTCGGCGTATTCGACCGCAGCGCGACCGATCCGGTTCCGGGCGCGCGTGACGCCGCCGATGACCCCGCGGCGGCGACGCTGCGACGGCTGGTGCACGACCACGGCGTGCCGGCTGCTGCCGTGCGGCGCCTGGTGGATGCCGTGCGCGGCGATGCGCATTTCCAGGCACCCACAGACGAGGATGATCTTCTCCGCTACGCCTTCGGCGTCGCGGGCACGGTGGGGCTGATGATGCATCCGCTGCTCGGCTGTCGCGACGCGGACTCGCGGCGCCCGGCCGTAGCGCTGGGGGTGGCCATGCAGCTCACCAACA
>JBOFQO010000100.1:0-4713 GCA_051660925.1 Silanimonas sp.
CCCTCCTCGCCGCCGCACTCGCGGCGGCCACCCTGCTCGCCGCCTGCCGCGCGCCCGAGGGGCCGCCGGCCAGCGGCAGCCCGTCCGACCTTGAGATCGCGGTGCTTCGGATGGGCGATGGCGCCGTCGCCCGCAGTGGCGACGTGGTGCGCGTGCACTACACCGGCTGGCTGTTCGACGAGCACGCGCCCGGCCGCAAGGGCGCCGAGTTCGACAGCTCCCGTCCGCGCGGCGAGGCCTTCGCGTTCCCTCTCGGGCGCGGAACGGTCATCCGCGGCTGGGACGAGGGCGTTGTCGGCATGAAGGTTGGCGAAGTACGCGAGCTGGCGATTCCGGCCGATCTCGGCTACGGCAGCCGCGGCGCGGGTGACGTCATCCCGCCGCACCAGCCGCTGATCTTCGAAGTGGAACTGCTGGCCGTCGAGCCAGCGCGCTGAGCGGGCGCATGCCTTCGCCCATCGCCTGGGACTGTCCGGGCATCGCCGTGATCGGCGGCGGCCCGGCTGGGCTGATGGCCGCCGAAGTTGCCCGCCAGACCGGCGTCGAGGTCGACGTCTTCGAGGCCAAGCCCTCGGTCGGCCGCAAGTTCCTGATCGCCGGGCGCGGTGGGCTGAATCTCACCCATGGCGACCCGCGGCCGCGCTTCGAACAGCGCTACAGCCGCGGTTCGCGCGACGTTGCGCGTTGGCTCGATGCCTTCGGTCCCGACACACTGCGGGACTGGGCGCGGGGGCTCGGCGTCGAGACGTTTGTCGGCAGCTCGGGGCGGGTATTCCCGGAGGACATGAAGGCCGCGCCGCTGCTGCGTGCTTGGGTGTCGCGACTCAAGGATCAGGGCGTGAGGCTGCATGTGCGGCAGCGCTGGGGCGGCTTCGATGCCGACGGCCACGCGGTGATGGACGGCCCCGAGGGGCCTCGCCCGTTGCGGGCGAAAGCCGTCGTACTGGCGCTGGGCGGCGGCAGCTGGCCGCAGCTCGGCTCGGACGGCGCGTGGCTACCCTGGCTCGCCGCGCGTGGTGTGGCGACCCGGCCACTCGAAGCCTCGAACTGCGGCTTCGACGTGGCCTGGAGCAACTTCCTTTCGAACACGTTTGCCGGCGCGCCGCTGAAGCCCGTCGTCGCCCACTGGCAGGACGCCGACGGCCGCGAGCGCCAGCAGCAGGGCGAATGCGTCATCAGCGCCAGCGGCATCGAGGGCAGCCTCGTCTACGCGATCGGCCCCGACCTGCGGGCGGCACTGCAGCGAAGCGGGCATGCCCTGTTGCACCTCGACTTGGTACCCGGACTCCCGTTCGAGCGCGTGCGCGACGCGCTGGCCAAGCCGCGTGAGGGTCGGAGCCTGAGTGAGGTGCTGCGCCGCCGACTGAAGCTCGATGGCGCGAAGGCCGCCCTGGTGCGCGAGGTGCTGACCCCGGTTGAACTCGCCGAGCCCGAACGCCTTGCGTGGTCGATCAAGCGCCTTCCACTGCGCCTCGGCGCAGCCCGGCCGATCGCGGAGGCCATCAGCACGGCCGGTGGCATCGCCCTCGACGCCGTCGACGCGGACCTGATGCTGGACGCCCTGCCCGGCTGGTTTGCCAGCGGCGAAATGCTCGACTGGGACGCGCCGACCGGCGGCTATCTGCTGACGGCCTGCTTCGCCAGCGGCGTGATCGCCGGACGTGCGGCCGCCCGCTTCTTTCGCACTGCAGCAACGCCGGATTAACTCCGCCGTCGCGCATCCGCGCTAGCCTCTGGGCTCCTTCCCCCGGAGGTTGCCACCATGCGCCGCGCCGCTCTCGCCTTCGCCCTCGGTTCCGTGCTCACCGTAGCGCTGTGGCCGTCCGCCGCCGCCGCTCAGGCCAACACGCAGAATACCAACAGCCAGCTCGGCACCGTGCGCGTTACCACGGTCGCCACCGGCCTACAGAATCCGTGGGGCCTGGCCTTTCTGCCCGACGGGAACTTCCTCGTCACCGAGCGGCCCGGACGGCTTCGCGTGGTTACCCCGCAGGGTGGCGTCTCGACCGCGCTCACCGGCGTACCGGCGGTCTTCGCGCAAGGTCAGGGCGGCCTGCTCGACGTCGCCCTCGACCCCGCCTTCGCGACAAATCGCCGGGTGTACCTGAGCTTTGCCGAGCCAGGCACCAACGGCACGGCGGGCACCGCCGTCTACCGCGCGGAGCTCAACGCCGATGCCACCGCGTTGGTGAACGGCAACGTCATCTTCCGTGTCACGCCCAAGCTCAATACGCAGGGGCATTTCGGTTCGCGTCTCGCCTTCGGCCCCGACGGTTTCCTCTACGTGACCTCGGGCGACAACCAGAGCAACGCGACGGCGCAACGGCAGAACCAGCACCAGGGCAAGATCGTCCGCCTGCGCACCGACGGCACCGTCCCGGCCGACAACCCCTTCGTTGGCAACAGCGCCTGGCTGCCGGAGATCTGGTCCACCGGCCACCGCAGCCCGCAGGGCATGGCCTTCCACCCCGTCACCGGCCAACTGTGGATGAACGAGCACGGACCGAAGGGCGGCGACGAGCTGAATCGCGTCGGCAAAGGCCTCAACTACGGCTGGCCAACGATCACGTACGGCATCGGCTACGACGACCGTCCGATTCCGGAGGCGACCGGCACCAGCGCCGCCGGCCTTGAGCAGCCACAGCACTACTGGGTGCCGTCGATCGGCACCAGTGGCCTCGCCTTCTACAACCACCGCCGCTCGCCGGAGTGGATGGGCAGCGTGCTGGTCGGTGGCCTGGTGTCGCGCAGCATCCATCGCCTGCGGCTGGACGCGAACAACCGTGTCGTCGCACAGGAGCAGCTGCTCTCCGGGCTGAACTGGCGCATCCGCGACGTCCGCGTCGGCGCCGACGGCAACGTCTATGCGCTGACCGACGACACCAACGGCCGCGTGTTGCGCATCGAGCCGCCGACGGTCACGCCGCGCGGCAAGCGTCCGGTCACCGCGCCGCCGCCGGAGGCACCGGCCGGGGCCGAGCGCGTCAGCGGCAAGCGACTCCAGCGCGAGCGGTGACACGCCCTTGATGCGGGCGTCGGGACACTCGTGCGTCTTTCCTCGGAAGCCGCCCATGACCCGTCGCCCGCTCGCCGCCCTGCTCGCCTTCGCCCTCGCCGCCTCGACGGCCTCCTTCGCCGCGGCGGAATCGCGCGAGTTCCCCAGCGAGAACGGCCCGGTGCGGGTCACCACCGTCGCGGAAGGACTGGAGCATCCGTGGGGCCTCGCCTTCCTGCCCGACGGCCGCATGCTGGTCACCGAGCGTCCCGGCCGCCTGCGCATCGTCAGCGCCGACGGCACGCTATCGAGACCGATCGCCGGCGTGCCGCGCGTGCAGGCCCGCGGCCAGGGCGGCCTGCTCGACGTCGCGCTGCACCCGAAGTTCGCTGAGAACCGCCTCGTCTACCTGAGCTTCTCCGAGCCCGGCAGCGGCGGCGCCGGCACCTCGGTGGCGCGCGGCACGCTCGACGGCGAGACCCTCACCGACGTGCAGGTGATCTTCCGCCAGGCGCCGAAGGTCGACACCGGCTTCCACTACGGTTCGCGCCTGGTCTTCGACCGCGACGGCAAGCTCTTCGTCAGCAGCGGCGACCGCGGCATGCAGGACACCGCGCAGGACCTCACCCGCGGCCAGGGCAAGCTGTTCAAGCTCAACGACGACGGCACGCCCGTTGTCGGCCTGCCGCTCGCCGCGCGCGAGGGCACGCATCCCGGCGTCTTCAGCTACGGCCACCGCAACATCCAGGGCATGGCGCTGCATCCGACGACCGGCCTCGTGTGGACGCACGAGCACGGCCCGCGCGGCGGCGACGAGATCAACGTGCCGCGCGCCGGGCGCAACTACGGTTGGCCAGTCATCACCTACGGCATCAACTACAACGGCACGACGATTGGTGATGGGCTCAAGGAGAAGGACGGCATGGAGCAGCCGCTGCACCAGTGGACACCGTCGATCGGCGCCTCCGGCCTCGCCTTCTACACCGCCGACCGTTTCCCGGCGTGGAAGGGCAACGCCTTCGTCGGCGCGCTGGCGCTGACGCACCTCGAGCGCGTCGTGCTGGACGGAGAACGCGTCACTGACACGGAAGTGTTGCTCGATGACTGGAACGAGCGCATCCGCGACGTCCGCCAAGGCCCGGACGGCGCGCTCTACGTACTGACCGACGCCCGCAATGGGCAGGTGGCGAAGGTCGAGCTGCTGCCGAAGTGACGGTGATTGGCAGAACGCTCTGGAGGCCGCCGATGACGCCAATCGATGACTTCTTTGTCCGATACGAGGAGGGGGCGAACACCTTCGACCCCGATCTGATGGTCTCGCTTTACACCGCCGAGTTCATGGCCGGAGACCCCAACGGCGTGTCGTGCGGCCGAAATGACCAGTCGCTGCGCGGAGCCTTCGTGCAGCGAAAGGCGTTCTTCCAGTCTCTCGGCTTCCAGCGCGCGAAGGTGCTTCGCGTGCACGCGACGCCGCTCGACGATCGGTACACCACGGCGAAGGTGCACTGGCACATGGTCTTTGAGAAGCAGCCCGGCAGCCCGCTCGAGTTCACGTTCTACGTGACGTACTTCCTCTACGACGCAGGGACTGGCCCCAAGGCTGCATTCTGGATTTCGCATGACGACGAGCAGAAAGTCATGCGTGAAGCGGGGCTGCTTCCGTCCGAGGCGTAAGCGGGCCCGACGGCCCTAGCCGCTGGGCTAACGAGGCTCAAGCC
>JBOFQO010000101.1:0-5087 GCA_051660925.1 Silanimonas sp.
CGTACGCCAGACGACGCCAGCGACCGCGTTGCGGCCGCACTCACTGCCGAATGGCGGGCCAATGGGCTGACGGCGCGCCCCGACGGCGTGGTGCTTGGGCAGAAGGGCACGAAAGCCGAATCCGGCGAGTACGTGTTCGCCTACTCAGGCTCGACGGAGCGCCCGAACGACTGGGTGGGCGTGCGGACTGCCGACGCTGTGCAGACGCCGGTCGAGCCCAGCCTCGCGAAGGCCGAGACGCTGGCGCGTGAGCAGGCACTCGAAGCACAGCAGCTGGCGCAGCTGCGGCAGCAGGAGTCAGCGCGCGCGATGGGCTGAGGGGCGGCGAGTTCGCGGCCTCCCCGGCGATGGCGCCGGGGATGCGCGGGACGTGCTGTGCGGTCGGCGGCGCGTCAGGCGCCCAGCACCCAGCGATAACCGATCCGGTAGATGCCGCCGTGCCCGGTGATGTTGCCGGTGCGCTGCTTCGGGCCATCGGCGTCGCCGAAGGGGTTCGGGCCGTCCATGCGGAAGCGGATGCCCCAGGGACGAAGCTCGTCCTCGTCGATCAAGTTCGAGATTAAGCCGCCGATCACGCCCAGCACGCCGCCGATCGCGGCGCCCGTCGCCGGGCCGATGACCATGGTGATGATCGTCGAGGCGAGCATGGAGATCACGTTGGTCAGCTCCTGCGCCACTTCGGCATCGTCGCTGTCCGACTCGACGAGCTTGAAGATGGCGTAGAGGTGCTTCGGATAGCCGTCCGTCGACCGCAGGCTGTACTGGCCGAGGAAGAGCTCGCCGAAGCTCGCGTACATGCCGGTGCGGTAGTCGCCGGTGTCGAAGGCCTTGATGGCCTTGACGTTGCCGCTGGAGCCGATGAGCACGCCGCCGAGGATGATGCTGTCCCATCCCGCGGGCTGGGTCTCGCGGACGCAGTGGATGGCCCGCAGGATGAGATGCGCACGCCGGTAGTTGGCGGCGTTGCGGGGCTCGGTGCGGCGATTGCGGTCGCGCGGCAGCCGCTCTTCGGTGCCGGGGTCCACCGGCACGTAGCGGCGGACGTCGCGCAGCTCGGGCACGGCGCTGGCCAGCGTCGGGCGCTTGAAGTCGTCCAGGCTGAGATCGGCGCCGCCCAGCATCGTGCGCAGGGCGTCGGGGCGCTGCCGCATGGCGCGGAGTCGCGGTGCGATGTGGCGCAGTGCGCGGTCGGACAGGTTAGCGGTGGAAACGGCCTTGACGACCGGGTCGTCGACATCGCCGGACACCGGGTAGGTCGCCGGATCGATGCGGTACAGCAGGGCCTTGAGGATCACGGCGCTGGCGACCTGCGTGAGCCGCGCGGCTTCGGCGCGTTCTTTCGGCGTCAGCGATTCGAGCGAGAACTCTTCGCCGACGGCGACGTCCATGTCCTTGGCGAGGACGTCTTCGGAGGGACAATGGGGGGTGCGGGTGTTGCGAGGCATGACGGTGCTCCGTGAGGGGGGAAGGCCAGGCGACGCCGTGGTGTCGTCCTGGTGCTTCGGACGCTAGGCGCGCCGGTCGTCCATCGCGTCGGACGAATGTCCGATGCGGGCCTCGCCCGAATTCCCCCAGGCGCTCAGTCGAGCAGTTCGGCGAGACGTCCGATCAGCTGCGCCTGCCGATTCACCTCAAGCTTTTCAAAGATGCGTGTGAGGTGGCATCGCACCGTGGTGTCGCTGATGCCGAGGCGTTCCGCGGTGCGCCGCCGCCCGTCGCCGGCGCGCATGTCGAGGGCGACGCGCGCTTCCGCCGGGGTCAGCCCATGGCGGGTGCAGAGCACGTTGCCCTGCGTCTCGCGGGTCTTCGGGGCCTCGACGACGAGCGCCACGGGCGTGCCCGGATGGCAGGGCGACGCGGTGTGTCGCAGCGGAAGCACCTGCACGACGATGCCAGGCATCAGTTCGACATCCGTGGGTGGGTCGTTCGGATCCCGGCGCTCGCAGCGCGCGACATTGCGGGCGAGTTCGCCATCGACGACCAGGCGTTTTCGGCAGACGCTGCCGTTCATGCGCAGCCCGCGTTTCAGCCATTGCCGTGCGCGGTCATTGGCGATCGGCACCGTCCCATCGGCCGCGACGACGAGGGCGCCACCGCTGGCCCGCGCGACGAGCGCCTCGAGGCCGCTGTCCGTGGCGCGCGTCTCGCCCATCGCGCTGCCGATGCGCACGGCGTTCCGCAGATGGGGCAGCAGGGTCGAAAGCCGGTCCACGTGTTCGTGCTCGAACGGCCGGGAGCCCGGCAGGACGAGAACGGTCAGCCATCCTTCGCGCTCCAGCACCAGCGAGCCGAGCTTGTGCGCGTACGACTGCGGCACGCACCACTCGTTGTAGTAGGCGCTGCCGGTCAGCTCGTCGCGGCGGGCCACCATCTGGTCGGTGGCGACCTGGCCCTCGCCGCGCTCGACGATGCGCTGCCAGACGAGGTCGTCGTCCCGGTAGTCTGCGTAGCTCGCGAGGTAGGACGGATCGGTCCGCGGCGCCACGAGCCAGGGGATGCCGTTCGGCGATGCGACGCCCAGGGCGGCGTCCTCCGCGCCCATCAGGTCGGCCAGCGACACCATCGCGAGTGGCCAATGCTCGGGGTCGGCCGCGGCCCCATAGAAGTGGTCAATGGTGCCGAGCATTTCGTCGTTCAGGGTCATGGCGACACTCCGGTTTCCTGCGGCAGGCTGCGTGTGAAAGCAACCTCCCGGCATCGGCGTTTCCCGTCGTCGTGTGTAGGAGTTTCCGGGCCTCGCCCCGGGCCCGTTCAGGGTCGCCCCCCCGGAAACGCGTAGAATCGCGCGGGACACAACGCTGTTTCGCGCGCCTCGCACGGCCCCCAGGGGCCGCTCGTTCCGCTCCCTCTCACGCGTAGCCGCCCTCGGCGGACGCCCCTTCGGGAGCCCCGGCATCTCCGGTTACACCGCCCATATCATCGATGTCGACGTGCTCGGCGACCCGTATCGCCTGCGCGTGCTCACCGACCGCCAGCAGTTCGCCGACCCGGACGGCGATGCCGAACGGGCAGGCATCTCCAGTGCGCAGTGGCCGCTGTTCGGCCAGCTCTGGCCGGCCGGGCAGCGCCTGGCCGAGGCAATGCGCGGCGTTGACGTGGCGGGCCGGCGGGTGCTTGAGCTGGGCTGCGGCATCGGGCTCGCGAGCCTTGTCCTGCAGCGCCGCGGTGCCGACGTGCTGGCCACCGACCTGCATCCGCTGACGGAAGCTTTTCTCGCCTACAACGCCGCGCTGAACGGCCTGCCGGCCGTGCACTACCGGCGCCTTGGCTGGACCAGCGCTCGGCCGAGCCTCGGGCGCTTCGACCTGATCGTTGCTAGCGATGTGCTTTACGAGCGCGGGCAGGCAGAGGCCGTGGCCGAGGTGATTGCCGATTACGCCGCCGAGGACGCCGACGTGGTGGTGACCGACGCCGGCCGCGGCTACGCCGCGAAGCTCGGCAAGGCGCTGGCGCTTCACGGTTTCGTTCTGGCCGCGTCCGCGGCGCCCGACGCGGCGCCGGCGAACGCGATCTCGACTCTGCGTTTCCAGCGCCTGCGGTGGGCGGCATGAACGCCAAGCGCGCCGGCGAAGCGGCCGATTGCCGCCACTGCGACGCGGTGTGTTGTCGGCTCACGGTGATCGTCGACGCCGAGGACGGCATCGCCGAGCACCTCACCGAACTGACTGACGAAGGCCTGACGGTCATGGCCCGCGACGAAGATGGCTGGTGTGTGGCCATCGATTCAGCGCGCATGAACTGCTCGATCTACGACGCCCGCCCCGACGTGTGCCGGCGCTTTCACATGGGTGGCCCCTACTGCGAGGCCATCCGCGAGGACTACTACGGCCGAGGCGGCACGCGCGGCATTCCCCTGAAGTTGACTGGAGACCCCACATGACGACCCGTTCGTTCACGCCGCACGCCGCCTCGTCCGCGCCGCCGTTCCAGCGCAAGGCCGAGTCGTCGCGCACGCTCACCAGCGAGCACATCGACGCGCACCTCGCGGCCTTCGCCGCAGCGGGTGGCAAGGTCGAGGTGCTGGCCACCACCACGGTACTGAAGCGCATCCAGGCCGAGCCGACGCCAGCGGCCCCGACGGCCGCGCCGAGCGGCGACTCGACCGCTTGATCCGGCGCGCCTGACTCAGCGCGCCAGCGGCGCGACGTCCTGCCCGGTCTGCCCCGGCGCGGGGATGATCTGCGCCGGCGGCTGCACAACCGGCCGCTCGCGCAGCGCCTGCTGCAGCATCGTGATCGCCGTTTCGAGTTGGCGATCGCGCCCCTGGTACGACTCGTGCGGCAGGTTGTCGACCTCGATGTCGGGCGACACGCCGCGGCCTTCGATCAGCCAGCGGCCATCGGCGCCGAACTGCCCGAACTCGGCGATGCGCGCGATGCCGCCGTCGCTCAAGCCATTGCGATCGGACAGCCAGATGCCCGCGCCGCTGGTCCGCGTGCCAACGACGGGCCCCAGGCCCAGCGCCTTGACGCCGGCGGCGAAGGTTTCGCCATCGGAGTAGGTGAGCGCATCGACGAGCACCACGAGATGGCCGCGGAAGCTCTGCTGCATGTTCCAGTGCGGCTGCCGGCCCGGTGATTGCCAGAACGCCCAGCCGCGACGCAGCAGCGTCGACAGCACCCAGGAGTCGATGTTGCCGCCGGTGTTGCGGCGCACATCGATGATCAGCCCTTCGCGGTCGACGTTGGCGTAGAAATCGCGCACGAAGCTGGCGATGTCGTTGCCGCCCATCGCGCGCAGGTGCAGGTAGCCGATGCGGCCCTCGCCGGCGCGCTCGACGGCGGCCACGCGGCCTTGCACCCAATCGCCGTAGCGCAGCGTCGCGTTGCGGCGCGGGTCGACCGGCACCACCACGGTGCGCACCTCGCGGCCGCCGCGCTGCAGCGTCAGCAGCACCTGCTGGCCGGCTTGGTGGTGCAGGTTGGCGGCGAGATCGCCCGTATTCCGCACCGCGCGGCCGTTGATGGACGCGAGGATGTCGCCTTCGCGGGCATCGACCCCCGGCTGCGCGAGCGGCGCGCGCTCAGCGGGCAACTCACGGTCGCCGCGGTAGATGCGCGCGATGCGCAGGCCGTCCGCGGTCGGCG
>JBOFQO010000102.1:0-1570 GCA_051660925.1 Silanimonas sp.
GCCTCATCCACGCGCGCGCCGAACCGGCGCCTGCGGCGCAGCGGTTTCGCCCTGGCGCTCCTGCTCGGCGGCGCGCTCTGTGGCAGCGCCGCGGCCGCGAGCCCCGTGCCGACATCGCCGTCCTCGCTGCCGCCGACGCGCAGCCTGCTGCTGGCTGGCGGCGCGCTGGCGGTGTGCTCCGACCTCGGGCAGGGTGCGTGCGCCGCGGCGCCGCCGGCGGGAGCGACGCGCCTGCCGTCCACCTATCGCCTCGACGATGCCGGCATCGCCCGCGCGCTGGCGCCGGCGCTGTGGGCGACGCTGGGTGCACCGCCGCGCGAGGCGCTGGCAAGAATGCTGGACGACGCGCGACGCGCGCTCGACACGGTTGCCCACGACGCGGCCACGTTGGAGTCGGCCTTCGCCGGCGTCTGCCTCGCCGAAGCGTGTGCGGAGACCGACCCGCGGCGGCCGTGGTCGGTGCTGCTCGATGCCGAGCGCGCCGCCGTCCTCGCCGCGCTGGAGCAGCCGCAGGCGGCTGCCGACGGGCGCCGCCCCACCGAGCGCGCGCTGCCGTCGATGAGCCGCGTGCCCGGCGGCGTCGAAGTGCTGCGCGCCTTCGTCGCCGAGGCGCAGGCGCGCACGCCAGGCCGGCCGAAGATCGCCGTGGTCACCGCGTCCGGCTTCGACCCGATGGACGCCGTCGACTTCTATGTCGATGTGTTCCGCGAGCTTGGTGCCGATGCGGTGTGGTGGCCGGTCGACGCCGCCGCCGCCGCGGCGCGCTTCGAACTCGGCGACTGCGCGGCGCTGCCGCGGCTGCGCGTCGAGCGCCTGCGGCTGTCGAACCGCGACGCGGTGTTTCCCGACCTCGCCGACTACCAGCGCGCGCACTGCGCGTCGCAGCCGGCGCTGATGCTGCAGGTGCAGGGCGTGTTCTTCGCCGGCGGCGACCAGTGGCGGCATCGGCAGGCCTTTGTGCGCGCGGATGACTCGCCGAACGATTGGCTGCTCGAGCTGCAGCAGGCCCATGCCGAAGGCCGCGTGGTGGTGGGCGGCACCAGCGCTGGCGCGGCGGTGCAGAGTGGCGCCTGGATGCTCGGCAATGGCGACGTCGAGGCTGCCGTGTCGCGCGCGGCGCGTGTGGCAACGCCGCCGGAGCCGGGCTGCGCGCGCGGCGGCCGCTGTGGCGGCGTGCCGGAAGACGCGCTGGCGCTGTGGCCGGCCGGCGGACTGAAGCTTGCCGAAGGCGCCATCGTCGACACGCATTTCTCCGAGCGCAGCCGCGCGCTGCGCCCGCTGATGGCGATGCAGGCCGCCGAGGCGCGCTGGGGCTACGGCGCCGACGAGACCTCGGCCCTGCTGGTGCGCGAACGCGACGGCCGCCGCGAGATCCGTGCCATCGGCGACGCCGGCGGCTGGGTGATGCGGCGGGATTCGACGAGGCGCGACGAGGTCGAGGCCTGGTACCTTGTGCCCGGCGCGACGCTGGTGATCGAGGCCGCGCCGTCTGCGGCCGATTCCAGCGCGCAATCCGTGCGGCTTGAGATCGATGCCGGCAGCGCACGCGCCACCCGGCAGCGCGCGCCGC
>JBOFQO010000103.1:0-18062 GCA_051660925.1 Silanimonas sp.
CTGCCGCTGTGGTCGTTGCAGGCCGCGCACAGCTTGCTGCCCCAGTCCGGGCGGAAGATGCGGTTGGCCGGCACGCCGCGAGCAGTCAGCGCGGCGACGGTGTTGTCGAAATCGGACGGGCGCCCGGTGTTGCCGTGCACGAGGACCACGGCGTCGGTACACGCCGAGGCCGCGCCGGCGGCGAGAAGGACGGCGACTCCCACGGCCGCTTTCGCGGCCTCAGTGCGCTGGCGCATGGCTCTCTCCGCTGTTGCCCGGACCGGGCAAGGCGACGCTAGCGCGCGGGCTTAAATGCGCCAGTGGACCTTGGGGCTAGCCCGGAAGCAGCGAGGGCGCCCGCAGGCGCCCTCGCGTGGCCACGTCGGGCGTCGCGGCGATTACTCGACCGTCGCCGGCAGCAGCTTCTCCGGCTCGGCGAACGCCTCCACGGTGAGCTTGCCATCGGCCACGCCCACTTCGACCTTGCCGCCATTGACGAGCTTGCCGAACAGCAGCTCATCGGCCAGCGGGCGCTTGATCTTGTCCTGCAGCAGGCGCGCCATCGGCCGCGCGCCCATCTGCGGGTCGAAGCCGTGCTCGGCCAGCCACTGCCGCGCTTCCGGCGTCGCCGACAGCGTGACGTGCTTCTCCTGCAGCTGCGACTCCAGCTCGATCAGGAACTTGTCCACCACGCGCAGGATGTGATCGAAGCCCAGCGCACTGAACTGCACCACGGCATCGAGGCGATTCCGGAACTCCGGCGTGAACGCCTTGCGGATCACTTCCATCGCGTCGGTGCTGTGGTTCTGCTCGACGAAACCGATGGTCCGGCGCGCGGCCTGGGCGGCACCCGCGTTCGTCGTCATCACGATGATGACGTTGCGGAAATTCGCCTCGCGGCCGTTGGTGTCCGTCAGGATGCCGCGGTCCATGACCTGCAGCAGGATGTTGAACACGTCCGGGTGCGCCTTCTCGATCTCGTCGAGGAGTAGCACGCAGTGCGGCGTCTTGACGATCTTCTCGGTCAGCAGGCCGCCCTGGTCGAAGCCCACGTAGCCCGGGGGCGCGCCGATCAGGCGCGACACCGAATGCGGCTCCATGTACTCCGACATGTCGAAGCGCACCAGCTCGATGCCGAGCTGCATGGCGAGCTGCTTGGTCACTTCGGTCTTGCCCACGCCGGTGGGGCCGGCGAACAGGAAGTTGCCGATCGGCTTGTCGGGGTTACCGAGGCCGGAGCGCGCGAGTTTGATCGACGACACCAGCGATTCGATCGACGAATCCTGGCCGAAGATCACCATCTTCAGGTTGCGCTCGAGGTTCTTCAGCACGTCCTTGTCCGAGGCGCTGACCTGCTTCGGCGGGATGCGCGCCATCTTGGCGACGATCAGCTCGACCTCTTCGACATCGATCAGGTTCTTGCGCTTGTCCTCGGTCATCAACCGCTGGCGGGCGCCGGCCTCGTCGATGACATCGATGGCTTTGTCCGGTAGCAGGCGGTCGCCGATGTGCTTGACGGAAAGGTCCACGGCGGCCTGCAGCGCGTCGGCGCTGTAGGTCACGTCATGGTGCGCCTCGAACTTGCCCTTCAGGCCGTTGAGGATGGCCACGGCCTCGGCGACGGTCGGCTCAACCACGTCGATCTTCTGGAAGCGCCGCGCCAGGGCACGGTCCTTCTCGAACACGCCGCGGTACTCCTGGAAGGTCGTCGAGCCGATGCAGCGCAGCTCGCCGGTCTGCAGGGCCGGCTTGATCAGGTTCGACGCATCCATCGTTCCGCCCGACGCCGAGCCCGCACCGATGATGGTGTGGATCTCGTCGATGAACAGGATGGCGTTCGGCTCTTTCTTGATCTGGTTGACGACCGCCTTCAGGCGCTTCTCGAAATCGCCGCGGTACTTGGTGCCGGCCACCAGCGCGCCGAGGTCGAGCGAGTAAACCGTCGCATCGCGCAGCACCTCGGGCACGTCGCCCTCGACGATGCGCCACGCGAGCCCTTCGGCCAGCGCGGTCTTGCCGACGCCGGCTTCGCCGACGTAGAGCGGGTTGTTCTTGCGGCGGCGGCACAGCACCTGAATGGTGCGCTCGATCTCGGCTTCGCGGCCGATCAGCGGATCGATCTTGCCTTCGCGCGCGAGCTGGTTGAGGTTGGCGGCGAACTCCTCAAGCGGGTTCTGCCGCGGCTGACCGTCTTCGCCCGTCTCGCTGTCCTGCTTCGGTGCATCCGAGGCCTTTTGCTCCGGCACGTCGCCGCTCTTGGCGACGCCGTGCGAGATGTAGTTGACGACGTCGAGCCGCGTCACGTCCTGCTGCTGCAGGTGGTAGACGGCGTGGCTGTCCTTCTCGCCGAAGATCGCGACCAGCACGTTGGCGCCGGTCACTTCCTTCCGGCCGCTGCTCTGCACGTGGTAGACGGCGCGCTGCAGCACGCGCTGGAAGCCCAGCGTCGGCTGCGTGTCGCGGGTGTCGTCCTCTGGGAGGATCGGCACCGTTTCGGCGATGACGTTGCGCAGGTCCTGCCCGAGGCGGCCGTTGTCGGAGCCGCAGGCCTTCAGGACCTGCACCGCCGACGCGTTGTCGAGCAACGCCAGCAGCAGGTGCTCGACCGTCATGAATTCATGGCGGGCTTCGCGGGCCTGCTTGTAGCACTGGCCAATGGTGAATTCGAGATCTTTGCTGAACATTACGGGGCCTCCAGGGCAATGACCCGGATATGGGGGCGGCTCAGGCCTTTTCCATCGTGCACATGAGCGGATGCTGATGCGTCCGTGAAAAATCGTTCACCTGCGACACCTTGGTTTCTGCCACTTCCCGCGTGTAGACACCGCACACGCCCTTGCCGCGCGTGTGCACGTGCAGCATCACCTGGGTGGCTTTTTCGCGGTTCATGCCGAAGAACACCTGCAGCACCTCGACGACAAAATCCATCGGGGTGTAGTCATCGTTCAAGAGGACCACCCGGTACAGCGACGGGCGTTCCAGTTCGGGCTTCGCCGTTTCGACGGCGAGGCCGCGTTCATGTTCGGAATCCGGACGTTCGTGTTGGCTCATGGGGCCAGTATATGAGGCGCTCCGAGCACGACGGCAAGGGCTGGAAGCACGCCTCGCGAACGTGGACGCTGCGGGGTGCCGGCGTCACAATGCGGGCTTTCCCCGATCCGGCCGCCAGCGGCCACGGAGCCCGCGTTGAGCTATCGCCAAGGCCGCTTCTGGCAACCCGACGTGACGGTCGCGACCATCGTGTTCCGCGACGGTCGGCTGCTGGTCGTCGAGGAAGAGGTTGGCGGTCGCCGCGTGCTGAACCAGCCGGCCGGCCACCTTGAGCCCGACGAAGCGATCGTTGACGCGGCGGTGCGCGAGACGCTGGAGGAAACCGGCTGGACGGTGCGCCTGACCGGATTCGTCGGCGCCTACCAGTGGCAGGCGCCGGAAACCGGTCGCAGCTACCTGCGCCTGGCGTTCACCGCAGAGCCGACCGCCCACGATCCGGCACGGCCACTCGATACTGGCATCGTGCAAGCGCACTGGCTGACGCCGGCCGAGCTGCGCGCCCGCGCCGCGGAACACCGCAGCCCGCTGGTCTGGCGGGTCGTGCAGGACGCGCTCGACGGTCGCCGCCTGCCGCTGGAGGCGGTGGCGGCGCTGTGAGCGCGAGGGTCATCGTCGGCATGTCCGGCGGCGTGGATTCCTCGGTGGCGGCCTGGCTGCTGCGCGAGCGTGGCGAGTCGCTGGCCGGCCTGTTCATGCAGAACTGGGACGACGACGGCTCCGGCGACTGCCGCGCCGAGGACGACCGCCGCGATGCGCTGAAGGTTTGCGGCCAGCTCGGCCTGCCCTTCATCGCCCGAAACTTCGCCGCCGACTACTGGGCTGGCGTGTTCGAGACCTTCCTGGCCGAGTACCGCGCCGGCCGCACGCCGAACCCTGATGTGCTGTGCAACCGCGAGATCAAGTTCAAGACCTTCCTCGACGAAGCGAAGGCCCTGGGCGCTGAAAAGATCGCCACCGGCCACTACGCCCGCGTGGAGGTGGTGGACGGCCGCTGGCGGCTGCTGCGCGGCGTCGATCGCTCGAAGGACCAGAGCTACTTCCTGCACCAGCTCGGGCAGGCGCAGCTCGCGGCCACGCTGTTTCCCGTCGGCGAGCTGCCCAAGACCGACGTACGCACCATCGCCGCACGGTTGGGCTTGGCGACCGCGAAGAAGAAAGACTCCACCGGCATCTGCTTCATCGGCGAGCGCGACTTCCGCGCCTTCCTCGCCCATTACATCGCCATCACGCCGGGCGACATCGTCGACGCCGGCGGCCAGGTGCTCGGCCGCCACGACGGTATCGCCTTCTACACGCTGGGCCAGCGCGAAGGCCTGCGGATCGGCGGTGTGCGCGGTCGGCCCGACGCCCCGTGGTTCGTCGTCGGCAAGGACGCGGCACGGAACCGCCTCGTCATCGACCAGGGGGACAGCCCGCTGCTGCACTCGTCGCGGCTGCGCAGCGAGACGATGCACTGGGTCGCCGAGGCGGCGCCGTCCTTTCCCCTGCGCTGCGAGGCCCAGGTGCGCTACCGCCAGCCGCCGCAGGCGTGTACGGTCACGCCCCGCAACGATGGTGGCGTTGACGTCCGCTTCGACCAGCCGCAGCGCGCCGTCACGCCTGGCCAGTCGCTGGTGCTCTACCGTGGCGATGAGTGCCTTGGCGGCGCCGTGATCGCCGCCACCGATGCCGCCCTCGACCCCTTGAACACGACCTGCCCATGATCGAACGCGTCATCGCCCTCGCCGCTCTGGCGCAGTCCCTGAAGCTCGTGCAGCAGTTGGCCTCGCTTGGCCAGACCGAGCAGCATCCAGAATCGGTGCTGCTCGACAGCCTGTTCCGCTTCGACGCCGACGACGCTGAGACGATCTACGGCGGTGCCGAAACGCTGGGCCGCGGCCTCGATCGCGGCCTCCGCGAGCTGCTGGCCCTGCTCGGCCACGGCCCGCGTGATCCCGCGGTGGGGCGCATGGGGCTCACCCTGCTCGCCCTGGAGCGCAACTTCGTTCGCCACCCAACGGCCGGCGAACGCGTGCAGTCGACGCTCCGAGATGTCGAACGCCAGCGCCAGCACCTCGGCGCCATGCACCCGACGGTCATCAACCGCCTCGGCGACCTTTACGCCGAACAGGTGAGCCCGCTGGGGCAGCGCGTGCTGGTGCAGGGCAACCCGGTGTATCTCGGTCAGCCGCAGATCGTCGCCGAGGTCCGCGCCCTGCTGCTCTGCGGCCTGCGCGCCGCCGTCCTATGGCGCCAACTGGGCGGCAGCCGCCTGGACCTGCTGTTCCGCCGCGGCGCCATGACGGAGGCCGCGCACACGCTGCTTTCACCGCTGGACTGACTGGCCCACGGAGGACTCTCGAATCGGCGGCAATTCGCGCCGATCCCGCGCCGTACGGGGCCGGCTTGCGGCATAATTCCGGGCTGCCAGCGCCCCGCCGTGAGGCGGTGAGCCCGGGACCCCATTCGCCGCACCACCAGCCTGGAGCCATCCATGAGCGACTCCTTCGCCACCCGCGACACGCTTGCCGTCAACGGCAAGAACTACGCCTTCTACAGCCTGCCGAAGCTGGGCCAGCGCTTCGACATCAAGCGCCTGCCCTACTCGATGAAGATCCTTCTCGAGAACCTGCTGCGCTGCGAGGACGGCGTCACCGTCAACGCGGGCCACATCGAGGCCGTGGCGAAGTGGGAGCCGAAGAAGGAGCCGGACACCGAGATCGCCTTCATGCCCGCGCGCGTGGTGCTGCAGGACTTCACCGGCGTGCCCTGCGTGGTTGACCTCGCCGCCATGCGCGACGCGGTCAAGAAGCTCGGCGGTGATCCGAAGCGCATCAAGCCGCTGATCCCGTCGGAACTCGTCATCGACCATTCGGTGCAGGTCGACGTGTTCGGCAAGCCGTCGGCCGCCGATGAGAACGGCGTGTTCGAGTTCACCCGCAACAAGGAGCGCTACAGCTTCCTGCGCTGGGGCCAGAAGGCGTTCGACAACTTCAAGGTCGTGCCGCCGAACACCGGCATCGTCCACCAGGTGAACCTCGAGAACCTCGCGCGCGTGGTGATGACGCGCACCATCGACGGCGTCGAGCACGCGTTCCCGGACACCGTCTACGGCACCGATTCGCACACCACGATGATCAACGGCATCGGCGTGCTGGGCTGGGGCGTCGGCGGCATTGAGGCCGAGGCCGCGATGCTGGGCCAGTCCTCGTCGATGCTGATCCCGCAGGTCGTCGGCTTCAAGCTGACCGGCAAACTGCCGGAAGGCGCCACCGCCACCGACCTCGTACTCACCGTCACCCAGATGCTCCGCAAGCATGGCGTGGTCGGCAAGTTCGTCGAGTTCTACGGCGACGGCCTCGACCAGCTGCCGCTGGCCGACCGCGCCACGATCGCCAACATGGCCCCGGAGTACGGCGCCACCTGCGGCATCTTCCCGATCGACGGCGAAGCCCTGAACTACCTGCGCCTCTCGGGCCGCTCGGCCGAGCAGATCGCCCTGGTCGAGGCCTATGCCAAGGCGCAGGGCCTGTGGCGCGACCCCTCGGTGGAAGCCGAGTACAGCTCGACGCTCAGCCTCGACATGGGCACCGTGCTGCCCTCGCTGGCCGGCCCGAAGCGTCCGCAGGACCGCGTGCTGCTCTCCGACATGCAGAGGGTCTACCGCGAGTCGCTGAAGCCGATGGCCGAGGCGCGCGCCGCCAAGAACCCGGCCAAGGCCAGCGGTGAAGCCGACTTCCAGGGCACCAAGCTGAAGGACGGCGCCGTGGTGATCGCCGCGATCACGTCCTGCACCAACACCTCGAACCCCGCAGTGATGCTGGGTGCCGGCCTGCTGGCCCGCAACGCGGTGGCCAAGGGCCTGAAGGTCGCGCCGTGGGTGAAAACCTCGCTCGGCCCGGGCTCGCTCGTCGTCACCGACTACCTGAAGAAGGCCGGCGTGATGGATGACCTCGAGGCCCTCGGCTTCCACGTCGTCGGCTACGGCTGCACCACCTGCATTGGCAACTCGGGCCCACTGCCGGAAGCCGTCTCGAAGGCCATTGCCGAGAGCGACCTCGTCGTGACGTCCGTGCTCTCGGGCAACCGCAACTTCGAGGGCCGCGTGCACGCCGAGGTCAAGATGAACTACCTCGCCTCCCCGCCACTGGTCGTCGCCTACGCGATCGCCGGCACGACAGACCTCGACCTCTCGACCCAGCCGCTGGGCACGGGCAAGGACGGCCAACCGGTGTTCCTCAAGGACATCTGGCCATCGAACAAGGAGATCGGCGACACCATCGCCGCGACGATCGGTCCGGAGATGTTCGCCAAGAATTACGCCGACGTGTTCCGCGGCGACAGCCGCTGGAACGCGGTGGCCTCGCCGGACGGCGACGCCTACCAGTGGGACGACTCGACCTACATCAAGAATCCACCCTACTTCGACGGCATGACCATGCAGGTCGGCTCGATCAGCGACATCCACAATGCTCGCGTGATGGGCATCTTCGGCGACTCGATCACCACCGACCACATCTCGCCGGCCGGCAACATCAAGGCCAGCTCGCCGGCGGGCAAGTTCCTGCAGGCGCGCGGCGTGGCCCCGGTCGACTTCAACAGCTACGGCTCGCGCCGCGGCAACGACGACGTCATGGTGCGCGGCACCTTTGCCAACATCCGCATCAAGAACCTGATGCTGGGCGGCGAGGAAGGCGGCACCACCATCCACTATCCGTCGGGCGAGAAGCTGGCGATCTACGACGCGGCCATGAAGTACAAGGCCGAGGGCGTGGGCACGGTCGTGTTCGCCGGTAAGGAATACGGCACCGGCAGCTCGCGCGACTGGGCGGCCAAGGGCACCAACCTGCTGGGCATCAAGGCGGTCATCGCTGAGAGCTTCGAGCGCATCCACCGCTCGAACCTGGTCGGCATGGGCGTGCTGCCGCTGCAGTTCCTCGACGGCCAGAACGCCCAGACGCTGGGCCTGAAGGGCGACGAAGTGGTGTCGATCACCGGCCTGCAGGACGGCGCCGGCAAGGTGGCCGAGATCAGCGCGAAGCGCCCCGACGGCTCGGTGGTGAACTTCAAGACCCAGGTGCTGCTGTTGACGCCGAAGGAAGTCGAGTACTTCAGGCACGGCGGGCTGCTGCACTACGTGCTGCGCCAGCTGGCCGCGGGCGCCAAAGCCGCGTAAGTCATCGCGGGCGGGGACGCCCGACCCTCGCGCGCGACGCGAGGTCCCCGGAAAAAGAAGGCCGCCCTCGGGCGGCCTTCCTCGTTTCAGCCGCCGAGCGCCGGTTTCGACCAGTCCGCGCTGACCAGCACCCAGTCGCCGCCGTCGCGGCGCCAGACGGTCTCGACGCGGCGTGCCTCGACGCCTTCCGGCAGGAAGCGGTTCGATCCGCTGACGACAGCGTCGAAACTCGCCGACGCCCGGTCGCCGTGCAGCGCCACCTCGACCGGCCCGATAACCACCCCGACGTTCTGCTGGCGGAGCAGCATCAGCGTCGCGTAGCGACGCAGGCCGTCGCGGTCCATGCCCTCGGGCCCACCGAACTCCGGGTCGACGGCATCGAGCACAGCCTCCGCGTCGCGCGCTTCGACCGCCACCTGCAGGCCGGCGATGCGCGCCCGGAGCGCCGCCTCATCCGGCGGCGCCGAGCAGGCCGCGAGAACGGTGGCGGCCGCCCATGTCATCGCGATGAGAAGACCACGCATCCCGCCGAGCGGTTTCCGCTTCGAAGGACCGCGATGCAGCTTGCCCGGCACCTCCCCCTGTGCTGCAATCGAGCGAATACTCGAATTCTCGTTCGGCGCGGGTTTCCCGCGCCGCATGGTCCACACGATGGGGGTTTTGTCGATGAGCATTGAGCGTCCCTGGTTGTCCAGCTACCCGCAGGGCGTCCCCGCGGAAATCGACGTGAACGAGTTCCCGTCCATCGTCTCCGTGCTCGACAACGCCATCGCGAAGTATCGCGACCGCCCGGCGTTCTCGAACCTTGGCAAGGTGCTGACCTACGGCGACATCGATCGCCTCAGCCAGCAGTTCGCAAGCTACCTACTGAACGTGCTGAAGCTGAAGAAGGGCGACCGCGTCGCCTTGATGATGCCGAACGTACTGCAGTACCCGATCGCCATTTTCGGCACCCTGCGCGCCGGCCTCACGGTCGTCAACACCAACCCGCTCTACACGCCGCGCGAGCTGAAACACCAGCTCGACGATTCCGGCGCGACGGTGCTTGTTGTCCTCGAAAACGTCGCGCACACGGCAGCAGAGGTGGTAGCTGGCACGCAGGTGAAGCAGGTCATCGTCACCTCGATCGGCGAGATGCTCGGCTTCCCGAAGGGCCGCGTCGTCGACTTCGTGATCAAGTACGTCAAGAAGATGGTGCCGGAGTTCAACATCCCCGGGGCCATCAATTTCCGCCGCGCGCTCAGCGAAGGCGCCAAGCACGCGCTGCCGTCGGTCACGCTGCGCAGTAGCGACATCGCCTTCCTGCAGTACACCGGCGGCACGACCGGCGTCGCCAAGGGCGCGATGCTGACGCATCGCAATCTGGTCGCGAACATGCAGCAGGCCTCGGCGTGGATCGGCACCAACGCCAAGCCCGGCCAGGAGATCATCATCACCGCGCTGCCGCTCTACCACATCTTCGCGTTGACAGCGAACGGCCTCGTCTTCATGAAGTTCGGAGGCCTGAATCACCTGATCACCAATCCGCGCGATATGCCCGGCTTCGTCAAGGAGCTGAAATCGGTGCGCTTCACCGCGATCACCGGCGTCAACACGCTGTTCAACGGTCTGCTCAACACGCCCGGTTTCGACACCGTCGATTTCTCGACCCTTCACCTGACCCTTGGCGGCGGCATGGCCGTGCAGCGCGCGGTGGCGGAGCGTTGGAAGAAGGTGACCGGCTGCACTCTGGTCGAGGCCTACGGCCTCACCGAGACCTCGCCTGCGGCCTGCATGAACCCGCTCAGCCTAAAGGACTTCAACGGGGCCATCGGTCTGCCGATCTCCTCGACCGACGCCTGCGTCAAGGACGACGAGGGCCGCACTCTTCCTCACGGCGAAGTCGGCGAGCTGTGCATCAAGGGCCCGCAAGTGATGCAGGGCTACTGGCAGCGCCCGGAAGAGACCGCGAAGGTCATCGATGCCGACGGCTGGCTGCATACCGGCGACATGGCGAAGATGGATCCGGCCGGGTTCTTCTACATCGTCGACCGCAAGAAGGACATGATCCTCGTGTCGGGCTTTAACGTTTACCCGAACGAGATCGAGGACGTCATCGCCACGATGCCTGGTGTGCTTGAAGTCGCGGCGGTGGGCGTGCCGGATGAGAAGTCCGGCGAAGCGGTGAAGGTCGTCATCGTCCGCAAGGACCCGAACCTCACCGCCGAGCAGGTCAAGGCCTTCTGCAAGGACAACCTGACCGGCTACAAACACCCGAAGATCGTCGAATTCCGCACCGAGCTTCCGAAAACCAACGTCGGCAAGATCCTGCGCCGCGAACTGCGGGACTCCGCCGCAAAAGCGCCGGCCTGACGCCGCGAGATGGCCGTCGAGGAGGTCCGCCTCAACGTCAATGAGCTCCAGCCCGGCATGTTTGTCTGCCGACTGGAGGGGCGACCGTGGGAAGAAACGTCGTTCCCCCTGCAGGGCGTGATGGTTCGAACCGTTGATGACATCATCGCCGTGCGCAAGCACGTCGACTACGTGTACATCGACCGCATCCGCAGCGTCGACGGCACGCCCGAGGCGGTACTGATGAGCCTCGATGTGGGCGGCGGGGGCAGTGGCCTGCGTCACCTCGGTCCACCGACGCAGTACCGCGTCAGCGCGACGCTCGACGAAGAACTGCCGCGCATCAAGTTTGCGGCGAACGAGGCTCAGAAGCTGGCCCGTCGGCTCACTGACGATCTCCGCGAAGGTCGCAAGCTGTCCGTCGACGAGATCAGCAACGTCGTCGAGCCGGTGGTGGCCAGCGTGATCCGCAACCCGGACGCGTACTTCTGGCTGGCCAGTCTCAAGGAACGCGACCCCTACGCCTACAGCCACGCGGTGAACTGCGCGGCGCTGATGTCGGCCTTTGGCCGCCAGCTCGGCTTTCCGGGTAGCGTGCTGGTGGAACTCGCCAGCGCGGGCATGCTGATGGACCTCGGCATGGCCGCCCTGCCCGAAGGCACGGTGAACCACGCGGCGCCGCTCTCCGACGAACAGCGCGCGTCGATGCAGCGCCACGTGGAAGCCAGCCTCGCACAGCTCGACGGCGCGCCCGGCACCACACCGCTGATCCGCAGCGCGGTCGCCCACCACCACGAACGCCATGACGGCAGCGGCTATCCAGCCGGTCGCCGCGGCTTTGAGATCCCGCTGGAGGCGCGCATGCTCGGTATCGTCGATAGCTTCGACGCCATGAGCAGCGCGCGCGTCTACCAGCCCGCGTCGGCGCGGCACCACGTGCTGCAGACGCTGTACCGCGATCGCGATCGGCTGTTCCAGGCCGAGCTCGTCGAGCAGTTCAGCCAGAGCATCGGTGTCTATCCCACCGGCTCGCTGGTGGAACTGAGCAGCGGGGAAGTGGCGGTCATCACCGCGCAGAACAGCGCACGCCGGCTGCTGCCGAAGGTCACCGTGCTCACGCGCCCCGACAAGACCGTCAACCCGGCCTTCCGACAGGTCGATCTTTGGCAGCAGCCGGAATCAGACGGCCCGCGGCTCACCATCCACCGTGCGCTGCAGCCGGGAGCCTATGGGCTTGATCTCGCCGAATTCTTCCTCTAACACACCGACGGGATGGGGCGCCTATGAGGCCTCATCGGCGCGCCTGCTGCCCGCCGCGTCGTCGAAAGCCTCACTCGCCCTGCTGCAGGTGCACTTCCGCCAGCTGCTCACGCTAACGGCGGCGCACGGGCAACCGCTGGCCGAGGCCGCGCTCGACGAAGCGGAGTCGCGCATCGTCGCTGCGCTGCGCCCCGGCGATCACCTGCTGCGATCAGGCCACGGCGACTTCTACGTGCTGCTGCCCAACCTGCTCGGTCTCGGCCACGCGGAGCTCGCCGCGCAACGCATCGTCCGCGAGCTTGAGCCGCCCATCGTCATCGGCGGTCGCCACCTGCACCTGATGCCGACGGTGGGCGCGGCGCTGGCGAGCGAGCCCGGCGAATCGCCAACGTCCCTGCAGCAGCGCGCCAGTGCCGCGGTCGTGCAAGCGCTCCGCGAAGGCGAGGCCGTCGCCACCGCCCCGGAGTACACCCAGGACGCGATGGTCACGGAGCTGCGGGACGCGCTATCGCGCAACGCGCTCGACCTCGTGTATCAGCCCATTGTGACGCTGCCCGAGCAGCGGATCGTCGGCTACGAAGCGTTGGCGCGCTGGCGGCGCAGCGACGGCGAATTGGTCGCACCCTCTGTGTTCATTCCGATCGCCGAGGACGCCGGGATGGCCGCCGAGTTGACGCGCTGGACGCTGCAGGTCGCGCTGCGCGAATTCGTGCCGCTGCAGCGCAGGCACCCGGAGCTCTACTGCGCGATCAATCTATCCGCGCGCGCCTTCGACAACACCGCACTCAGCGAGCAGGTACTGGCCGCGCTCGCCATCTGGCAGCTGCCGCCGCAGAGCCTGATGATCGAAGTGACGGAGACCGCTGTCCTGCATGACGTCGGACGGAACGCCGATGCCCTGCGGCGCCTCGCCGATCACGGCGTCCGGCTCGCCATCGACGATTTCGGCCAGGGTTACTCGTCGCTCGGCTACCTTCGCCACCTGCCCGCGGCCATCCTGAAAATCGACCAGAGTTTCGTCGCCGACTCCGCGCACCCGCGCACCCGCGCACTGCTGGAAGCCATGACCGGCATGGCGCACCGGCTCGGCATGCGCGCCGTGGCGGAAGGCGTCGAGACCGAAGCGATGCTGGGCGCTGTGCTGGAGGCGGGCTGCGACCACGCCCAGGGCTATTTGTTCGGGCGACCCGCGCCAATCAGCACCTGGATCGACGGAGACGCAGCGGCGCGTTGACCGCGGTGTCCTGCCTCTGCCTCAGAGCTGGCAGCCCTGCAGGGACGTCGTGCCGCCAAGCGCCTGAACCGCATCGGTGCCTGTCCAGCGGCCGGTGACGCCCGCCGCATAGGTCGCGTCGAGCGTCATGATCGATAGGTTGCCGTTCGAGTAGGTCCGCGCCAGTGTGCCGACCGGACGACGCGTCGGGGCAGCGGAGCGAGTGCACAGTGGGCAGAAGCCAGTGAGCTGCTCGAGCGGCGCGCTGGCCGTCGCGCCGCCGAAGCCGTTGCGCTCCGCGGTCAGGAAGCGCGGCACGCCGGCGACGTCGTAAACGAAGGCCGCGTAGAACTCGTAGTCGGGGAACAGCTGCACGCTGTAGCCGGTGCCGGCGCGAGCGGGGTCGAACCAGTGGCTGCTGGCGTTCAATGGCGTGCCGTTCAAGGTCGGGCAACCGCGCCCGAAGCTCACGAAGGGCTCGCTGCCGGCCTGACCATCGAGCCGATAGCTGAAGGTGAAGGCGTCAGCGCCGGTCGGCGTGGTCACCGCTTCCCCGACGGGGGACAGCGTGTTCCGCGAACCGTCCCAGGCACTGCGGAACACCGTGCCGCGCCACTGCCCGTTCGCACCCGGCGCGCGGCCCTGCAGGTAGTACCAGGTCGAACTGCCGTCCTGCAGATAGGTGTACCAGAGGCCGGCCCATTCGCTGCCGGCCGGGTACAGGAACAGTCCGTGGCCCGAGCGGCCGGTGTTGAAGTAGCCGCCCGGACGGACGAGCGGTGCCGTACCGGCGATCGTCGCGCGGACAGCCACGTCGGCGATGCGCGCCGAGGGATTGACTGGCACCACGTACCAGCGCCCGGCGCTGAGCGCCGTGCCGCTGACAGTGAGGGTCTGCAGCGGCGAGGCCGCGGCCGAAGCCGCATTCGCCGCCGCGCGGGCCGGAGCCGCGCCGATCGCCGGGACCGCGGCGCTGGCCGCCGGCGGCGCGATACGCGCCAGGTAGAGATCGATGCCTTCGCTGGCCCGCGCCGTCACCGACAGCGACGTCGCGCCGGCTGGCACGTCGATGTAGAGGCGGTCATGGCCTGAGCCGGCGGGAAGGCGAAGCGCGCGCTCGACGCCACTGGCCAACGCCGTGCCGCTCTCGACGCGCCCGGCACGGTTGATGCGCACCGGCACGCTGCCCACCGTCGCGCCCGCCGCCGACTGCACCGTCAGGTAACCGACACGGCTCTGCGTGTCCGCCATCTGTGGCATGTCCCACACCACGCGCAGCGGGAAACTGGCGCCCGCGGCGATCGAGCCCGGCGCCGTCGCCACCAAACTGCCATCGGTGGCGTCCATTGGCACTTCGAAGGTTTCGACGCGCGCCGTGTGCGCAGCGCTGCCGGCATTCACGACCAGCATCCAGTAGGTGACATTGCCGCAGTTCGGCACCGTCACGGCCATTTCGCAGCGCTCGGCGGTGGCCGACATGCCGGCCGAGCAGCGCAGTTCATCGGCGCTGGCACGGCCATCGCGGTTGCTGTCGATGCCCAGGTAGACGTCAACATTGCCCGACGACAGCGAACGCGCATCCACCAGCACGCGCCAGTCGCGCGCGGCAGGCGCCGACGGCAGCACGCGCAGCGAGAGCGCGGCGTTCCCCGAGAACGGCAGCCACGGCGTTGCATCAACGGCGAGCGGGAACTCGGAAACCTGTGCGTCGACCAGGGGCGTAGCGAGGAAACGTGCTGAGGGCAGCGCCCGCACGCGACTGGCGGCGACGTCTTGGAAACCGCTGCCCGAGGTGACGGCGAGCGTCATTGCCTCGGTAATGGGACGGACGACGACGGCGACTTCACCCTCGGCACAATTACCACCGCCGCAGACTCGATAGCGCAGAGAATCCTCGCCGCTGCGATCGGCGCCGGGCTGATAGACCAGTGCGTCGTCGGCGGCCGTCGTGGACGTGCCGGCGGCATCGATGGTCGCGGTGCCGAGCGTCGGCGCTCGCAGAATGGTCAGGCTGCCGCCGGCGAGCTCGGCACTCGGGATGCGGTCATTCGCCAGGACGCGGAGCGACAGCGCCGGCGCGTTCTCGGTCACGACGAAGCGGTCGGCGACGGTCTGGACGGCGGCGGCGAGCGGGCCCGCAGCGAGCGACGCGAGGGCGAGAAGGGCGAGGCCAAGGGCTCGCGGAGACCGCGGGCTTCCGGGGGTGACGCGGCGCTCGGGGGCGCGAACGGTCGTCGGCATGCACGTCAAGGCAGTCTGCAGGCCTCGGACTCTAGCAGTGAGAACTGCGTCACAGGCCCGCTTCGTCAACGGATGTGAAAAAACGTGAAGCACCCCACACTTCCGTGGCGCGCATCACGTTTTTTTAAGCCCGCCGCCGCCGATCAAGCTTCCGGGCGCATGTACGGGAAGAGCAGCACGTCGCGGATCGAGGCGCGGTCGGTCAGCAGCATCACCAGCCGGTCGATGCCGATGCCGAGGCCGCCGGTCGGGGCCAGGCCCACCTCCAGAGCGCGGATGTAGTCGGCGTCGAAGTGCATGGCTTCGTCGTCACCGGCGTCCTTGGCCTCGACCTGGGCCTTGAAGCGCGCGGCCTGGTCCTCGGGGTCGTTGAGCTCGGAGAAGCCGTTCGCGATCTCCTTGCCGCCGACGAACAGCTCGAAGCGGTCGGTGATGCCGGGCTCGGTGTCGCTCTCGCGGGCCAGCGGGCTCACCTCCACCGGGTAGTGGGTGATGAAGGTCGGTTGGACGAGATTGCCTTCGACGAGCTTCTCGAAGAGCTCCAGCAGCAGCTTGCCCCAGCCGTAGGCCGGCTTCACGTGCACGCCGTGGCGCGCGCAGTGCTTCGCCAGCGCCTCGCGGTCGCGGCAGTCGGCGGCGGTGATCGCCGGGTCCGCCTCGCGCACGGCATCGTCCATGCGCCAGCGACGGAACGAGGGGCCGAGGTTGATGTCGCGTCCTTCCCACGTCAATGCGGTGCGGCCGAGCACTTCCTGCGCGACGTCGCGGATGACGCCTTCGGTCAGGTCCATGATCTCGGTGTAGGTGGCGTAGGCCTCGTACAGCTCGAGCATCGTGAACTCGGGGTTGTGCCGCGTGGACACGCCCTCGTTGCGGAAGTTGCGGTTGATCTCGTAGACGCGCTCGAAGCCGCCGACGACGAGGCGCTTCAGGTACAGCTCGGGCGCGACGCGCAGGTACAGGTCGAGATCGAGTGCGTTGTGGTGGGTCATGAACGGCTTGGCCGTCGCGCCGCCGGGGATGTAATGCATCATCGGCGTCTCGACCTCGAGGAAGCGCCGCGCGTCAAGCCAGCGCCGCATCGCCCCGATGATCCGAGAACGCAGCACGAAGACCTCGCGCGACTCCTCGCTGACGATGGTGTCGACATAGCGCATGCGGTAGCGCTGCTCGACATCCGCAAGGCCGTGGAACTTGTCCGGCAGCGGGCGCAGCGCCTTGGTCAGGAGGCGGATGGCCGTGACCTTCACCGACAGCTCGCCGGTCTTGGTGCGCGTCAGCGTGCCCTCGGCGGCGAGGATGTCGCCGATGTCCCAGCCCTTGAACGCGTCGTAGCTTTCGCCCAAGTCAGCGCCGACCAGATAGAGCTGCACGCGGCCCGACATGTCGAGCAGCTGCGCGAACGCCGCCTTGCCCATGACGCGCTTGGCCATCAGGCGACCGGCGATGCGCACGTGGCGATTGGCGGCCTCGAGCGCTTCGGCGGTCCAGTGGTCCTTGTCGGCGAACTCCGCCTGCAGGTCACCGGCGTAGTGCTCACGCTTGGCGTCGTTCGGGAAGGCCACGCCCTGCCCGCGCAGCGCCGTCAATTTCGCGCGGCGCTCGGCGATCAACTTGTTCTCGTCGAGGGGCGGCGTGGCGGCGTTGGGCTGTTCGGACATGGCGGGGTTATCGAGTAGAGAGTGGTGAAACGAGGAGAGAGGAACGAGTACACGCGAGCGGAATCGTCAGGCGATCAGCGGAAGAACGTGGAGAAAGGAGTGCGCATCAAGGTGCCGCGATCCCACTCCCTCCTCTCTCCTCTCCACTCTTTGCTGCCTTACTCCGCCGACGCCGCTACGCTGCGTCACTCCGTTTGGCGCCGACGTCGAGGCCGGCCTTGAGGCTCGCTTCGACGAATTCATCGAGGTCGCCGTCCAGCACCTTCTGCGTGTCGCTGCGCTCGATGCCGGTGCGCAGGTCCTTGATGCGGCTCTGGTCCAGCACGTAGTTGCGGATCTGGCTGCCCCAGCCGATGTCGGACTTCGTCGCTTCGACGGCGTCCTTCTCGGCGTTGCGCTTCTGCATCTCCAGCTCGTAGAGCTTGGCGGCCAGCATCTTCATCGCGGTGTCGCGGTTCTGGTGCTGGCTGCGGCCGTTCTGGCAGGCGACGACGATGCCGGTCGGCACGTGCGTGATGCGCACCGCCGATTCGGTCTTGTTGACGTGCTGGCCGCCGGCGCCGGACGAGCGGTACACGTCGGTCTTGAGGTCGGCCGGGTTGATCGTGATGTCAATGTTGTCGTCGACTTCCGGCGAGACGAACACCGAAGTGAAGCTGGTGTGCCGGCGGTTGTCGGAGTCGAACGGCGACTTGCGCACCAGGCGGTGCACGCCGGTCTCGGTCTTCAGCCAGCCGTAGGCGTAGTCGCCCTCGATGCGCACGGTGGCGGACTTGATGCCGGCCACGTCGCCGCCACTGACTTCCATCAGCTCGGTCTTCCAGCCGCGCGACTCGCACCAGCGCAGGTACATGCGCAGCAGGATCTCGGCCCAGTCCTGCGCCTCGGTGCCGCCGGCACCGGCCTGGATGTCGACGAAGGCGCTGGCCGCATCCATCTTGCCGCTGAACATGCGCTGGAACTCGAGCTTCTCAAGGTGCACCTGCGCCGCGTCGACGTCGGCGACGACGGCGTTGAAGGTGTCCTCGTCGTTCTCCATCTCGGCCAGCTCGAGCAGCTCAAGTGCGCCGGTGAAACCCTCGTCGAGCGACTTCAGGCCGTGGACGACCTTCTCGAGCGCGGCGCGTTCGCGGCCAAGGCCCTGCGCCTTCTCGGGCTCGTTCCAGATGGT
>JBOFQO010000104.1:0-12698 GCA_051660925.1 Silanimonas sp.
CCCACCTCGCGGGGCGCGTCGTCGATCCGGGCGTGCTTGAGGCCCTCGACGCGCAGCCCGAGTTCCGACTGCCGATCTGGGACTACCTCGCCGGCCTCGTCGACGCCGAGCGCATCGCCGACGGCCGGCGGCTTGCTGCGGAACATGCCGAGCTGCTGCAGCGTGTGGAGGCCGCCTACGGCGTGGAAGCGGCCACCGTCGTGGCGGTTTGGGGGGTGGAAAGCGACTTCGGCCGCATTACCGGCAAGCGCGAGCTGCTCTCCTCGCTCGCCACGTTGTCCTGTCACGGGCGCCGCCAGGCCTTCTTCCGCGGCGAGCTGTTCTCGCTGCTGGCGCTGGTGCAGCGCGGCGATGTCGACGCGACAAAGCTCACGGGCAGTTGGGCCGGCGCCTTCGGGCAGACCCAGTTCATGCCCAGCACCTACCAACGCTTGGCGCAGGACTTCGACGGCGACGGCCGCCGCGATCTCGTCGGCTCGGTGCCCGACGCGCTGGCCTCGACCGCGAACTTCCTGAAGCGTGCCGGCTGGCGCAAGGGTGAACCGTGGGGCGTCGAAGTTCGCCTGCCGGACGGTTTCAAAGCGAGCTTGGCCGGTCGCACGGCGCGGCGTCCGCTCGACTTCTGGCGGCAGCAGGGCGTGGGTCGCGCCCACGGCGAGGTGCGGAGGGACCTTCCCGGCACGGCGGCCCTGCTCATGCCCGCAGGACGCGAGGGCCCGGCCTGGCTGGTGTTCCGAAACTTCGATGCGATCTACGGCTACAACGCCGCCGAAAGCTACGCACTGGCGATCAGCCTGCTCTCCGACGCGATCGCCGGACGCGCGCCGATGCAGGCGCGCTGGCCGACCGACGACCCGGGCACCTCGCGCGCCGAACGCCGTGAGCTCCAAGCCCTGCTGCTGGCCCGCGGCCACGCTATCGGCGAGGTGGACGGGCTGATCGGCGCGCTGAGCCGCGAGGCCATCAAGGCCGAGGAAGCACGACTCGGGTGGACGCCGACCGGACGCGCCGGCCAGCGCCTGCTTCAGGCGCTGCGCGACGCGTCGCCGCAGGACTGAAAGACGAAGGCCGGCACGGGGCCGGCCTTCGCACACTTCGCGGGACAGTCGGCTTAGGCCACGGTCGGGATGCGGCGGCCCGGGCCGCCATCGCGCAGCGCCTGGATGCGCTCGGCCAGCGGCGGGTGGCTCATGAACAGCTTCTTGAAGCCGCTAGCGACGCCGCCCGAGATGCCGAAGGCGCGCACTTCCGACGGCAGCGTGCTCTGGCCGTAGCTGTGAGCCAGGCGCTCCAGCGCGGCAATCATCTTTTCGCGGCCAGCCAGGTCGGCACCGCCCGCATCGGCGCGGAATTCGCGCCAGCGCGAGAAGGCCATGACGATCGTCGAGGCGAGGATGCCGAAGACGATCTCGAGCACGAACACGGTGACGAAGTAACCGATGCCGGGGCCATCCTCGTTCTTGAACACGACACGGTCGATGATGTTGCCGATGATGCGGGCGAGGAACATCACGAAGGTGTTCACCACGCCCTGGATCAGCGTCAGTGTGACCATGTCGCCGTTGGCGACGTGGCTCACCTCATGAGCCAGCACCGCCTCGGCCTCGTCGCGGTTCATGGCCCGCAGCAGGCCGGTGGACACCGCCACGAGGCTGTTGTTACGCGAGGCGCCGGTGGCGAAGGCGTTGATCTCCGGCGCATCGTAGATGCCGACTTCCGGCATGCCGATGCCGGCCTTCTCGGCCTGGCGCTTCACCGTGGCGTACAGCCATTGCTCGATCTCGTTGCGCGGCTGGTCGATCACGCGCATGCCGGTGGAGCGCTTCGCCATCCACTTCGAGAGAAACAGCGAAACGAAGGCGCCACCAAAGCCGAAGAGGGCGCAGAACACCAACAGCGGGCCGAAGTTCTGCTGCCCACCGGTAAAGGTGCGCATGTCGAAGAACTGGCTCAGGATCATCCAGACCACCGAGAACACCAGCAGCACGGCGAGGTTGGTAGCGAGGAACAGGGCGATGCGCTTCATGGCGTGGACACCGGAACGGAATGGGTCGTGCGCTTAGTGTGGCGTGGAAAGGTAAAGTTCAAGCGAAGCGCCGCGAAATAAGCGGATGAATCAGCCCTTGTCGTGACGCCGTCTTCATCATCCATGCCCGCCTCGCCCTACGTCGGACGCTTCGCGCCGTCCCCGACCGGCCCGCTGCATTGGGGCTCGGTGCTCGCCGCGTTCGGCAGCTGGCTCCATGCGCGCCACGCGGGCGGGCGCTGGCTGGTGCGCATTGAGGACCTCGACCCACCCCGCGAGCGTCCGGACGCCGCGGCCGGGCAGCTGGCCACGCTGGCGCGCCTGGGGCTGCATCCGGACGGCGAGGTCGTGTTCCAGAGTCGACGCCACGCGCTGTACCGCCGCGCGCTGGATTCGCTGCTCGAGGCCGGGCTGGCCTTTCCGTGCCGCTGCAGCCGCGCCGACTTGGCCGTCAGCGGCGGCATCCACCGGACCTGCGTCGACCTGCCCGACGACGCGCTGCGCACCCGCAGCTTCCGGCTGCGCGTGCCGGCCGGCGTCGTCGGCTTCGACGACCCCGTGCACGGCCGCTTCGAGCAGGACCTGCGCCGCGACGTCGGCGACGTGGTGCTGCGCCGCGCCGACGGGCTTTGGGCCTACCAGCTGGCCGTGGTCGTCGACGACGCCGCACAGGGCGTCACCCACGTCGTGCGCGGGGCCGACCTCCTCGACTCGACGCCGCGGCAGATCGCGCTGCAGCAGGCGCTAGACCTGGCATCGCCGTACTACCTGCACCTCCCGCTCTGGCGCGACGCCGAGGGACGGAAGCTGTCGAAATCCGAGGGCGCGGACGCGATCGACGCCCTGCCTGCGGAAACCGTGCTACGCCGCTGCTGGGCCTCGCTGGGGCAGCCATCAGCCGCTTGGCCGGCGTGGCAGGGGCCGGAAGCGACGGTCGCCGAGGCCGCGCTGGCGTTCGATCCAAGCCTGATCCCGCGCGAACGGCCGCCGGGCGCGTGAGCCGCGCGACACGGCTGAACGGTACCGGCGATGCCGAGACCCGGCGCACAGATCGTCGGCGCCACGGCAGGCTTGACAAGTCTTCACTTGCCGTTGTGCGGCGCGGCATCGACTCTGGTCGCCTCTGATCCCGCCTTCGACGCCCCCATGGATTCGCCGCGCCTGCTGAAGAAGTACCCGAACCGCCGCCTCTACGACACCCGCATCTCCAGCTACGTGACGCTGGAAGACGTTCGGCAGCTGGTGCTCGACGGCGAAGAATTCGAGGTGCGCGACGCGCGGACCGACCAGGACATCACCCGCCTGGTGCTGCTGCAGATCATCGCCGAGCGCGAGGAAGAAGGGCAGCCGATGCTCTCCACTGCCTCGCTGCAACTGATGATCCGCTTCTACGGCGACCCACTGCACGGCTTCATGAGCCGCTACATCGAGCGCAGCCTGCAGCTCTTCCTTGAGCAGCAGCACACGCTGCGCAAGCAGCTCGGCGGCCTGATCAGCAACTCGCCGTTCGCGATGCTCAACCAGATCGCCGAGCGCAACCTCGAGCTCTGGAAGAACTTCCAGCAGGGCGTGCTGAAGGGCGGCACGCTGGGCAGCGGCCCGGCGAAGAAGAAGGCGCCGCGCGCCAAGGTCGCCAAGGTGCCGGCCAAGAAGGCTCGCGGCTGAGCCTCGGCCCTAGGGCGGCACACCCGTGCCGCCGTGCCTAGAGATCGCGGGCGACGCGGAAACCGATCCGTGCCGAGGTCAGCCCGGCGGGCACCTGCAGTCGGAACGCCGAACGGCTCTGCTCCAACGTGCTGGCCCAGCTGCCGCCGCGCACGACGCGCTCGTCGCAGCCGGGGTTCACCCAAGCACGGCCGTCGCCCGGCGCTCGCCGGTAGCTGTCGTGCCAGCAATCCTCAACCCACTCCGAGACGTTGCCGACCAGGTCCTGCGTGCCGAAGCCTTCGGGCGCGTAGCTGCCGACCGGCGCCGGGCCCCAATGGCCGTCGGCCCAACCACGGATCGCGCGGCCCCAACGCCTTCCCTGCGGTGATTGGTCGCCCTCACCGGTGAGGTTGGCCACGGCGCGCGGTGGCTGGCGTTCGCCCCAAGGCCACGATGCGGCGTTGCCGCCGCGCAGCGCGTACTCAAATTCCGCTTCGGACGGCAGCCGGTAGCGCAACCCAGTGCGCACGGACAACCACTCGGCGTAGGCGACGGCGTCCTCGAACGCGATGTGGATGACCGGATCGTCCGGACGGGCCGGCGTGCGCCCCTGGTAGCCGCGCCGCCAGTGCGCGCCGCGCAGTTCCACCATCGCGCCACCGCGCTCGTCATACGCCGTCGACCGGCCGCGACGCTCGGCAACCGTGCGATAGCCCGTGGCCGCGACAAAGCGCGCGAACTCCGCGACGCTGGTCTCCCGCACTGCCAGCGCGAAGCCGCGCTCAAGGCGCACGGCATGCGCCGGGCGCTCGTTGTCGCGGGCGTCGGCCTCGTCTTCGCCGGCGCCCATCGTGAATTCGCCGTGCGGCGCCACCACCATCATCGGCCCGTCGACGCCGCCGCCGAGCGCGTCGGCGAAGCGCTGGCCGGGGCGGAAATGCCCGTAGCGCCGCGCCAGCGCGAGGCGCTGCGACAATTCGTCGAGGCCCGGCGCCTGTGCGTCCGCCTCCTTCGCGTCAGCGAGGCGCTTCGCGGCGCGCGGCAGATCGAGGCGACCGATGGCCTCGTGGGCCTCGGTAACGGCAAGCGCCGCCGACTCGGCACGGGCCTGCGCGAGCGCGGCGCGACCGTCCTGTACGGCGTCAGCGCTGAGGCCCACGCGTGCCGCACGCCGCAGGTCCGCTTCGGCCGCCGCGAAGTCGCCGCGCTTCACCGCGGCCGTGGCTCGGACCAGCAGGTCGCTTTCGATCGCGCGCAGGCCGTCCTGCGCCGGCGCGTAGCCTGGCACCGCGCCCAGCGCGGCGCGATACGCCGACACAGCGCTCTCGCCGCGCGGCGCCAGCCACTGCCCCGCCTCTCGACGCTCGGTGCCGAGGGCGGTGGACGCCGCCGCCGTCCGCGCCGCGGCCAGCGCGGCCTCGCGCGTGACCGAGTCGGACGGTGCCACCACGTCGAGCACCGCGTCGAGCTCCTCGGCGGTGTCCACGCGGCCGGCCACGCGCTCGCGCTCGAAGCGCTCGCCAATCATCCTGATGACGCGATCGCGCCCGATCTGCGCTTCCGGCATCGGGGGCTCGGCCGCGGCCAGCGCCGAGTAGAGATCCAGCGCGCCAAGAGGCTCGCTGCCATACCAGTGCCCGCGCTGTTCCGCCTCGGTCGCCTGCTGCAGCAGCGCCTCCCGGGCATCGGCGGGGACCAGCAGCGGCGTCGGCCGCCACGCCGCACGCGTCCTCAGCGGCTGGCGTTCGGCGTCAGTATCGGGCGTTGGCGCGGGCGTGCCGACCGGTTCGGCCTCCACCACCGGCGCGTCGGGCGCAGCGGCGTCCTGGCCGCAGGCGCACAGCGCGAGGGCCAGGGCAAGAGCGATGGCGGGCGCGGAGAATCGGAAGGGCACGCGAAAAACAACGTCGAGGACAGCGCGGCGCGCGCGGCGATGACGTTAGGCTATGACCCCCTCCCCTGCAAGGACAGGCATGAGCGTCACAGCGGTCGACCGCCCCGAAGCCGCCTCCGCGGCGCTGGCGGGTCTTTCGGTGCAGACGCCGCTGGCGCTCGACACCGAGTTCATGCGGGAACGCACGTACTTCCCGCAGCTCGCCCTGGTGCAGGTGGCCGACTTGGAGGGACGCATTGCCCTGATCGATCCGTTGGATGGCGGCATGCGCGACCCGCTGGCGGCCTGCGTCGGCGCCGCCAACGCGCTGATGCACAGCGCCAGCGAGGACCTCGTCGCCTTCCGCCACGCCCTCGGCGTGCTGCCGCGCACGCTGTACGACACACAGATCGCCGCGGCCTTCGCCGGCCTGGGTCCTGGCGTCGGCTACCAAGCGCTGGTGAAGACCTTGCTCGGCGTCGAGCTGTCGAAGGCGGAAACCCGCTCCGACTGGCTGCGCCGCCCCTTGAGCGCGCAGCAGCTCGCCTACGCCGCCGACGACGTGCGGCACCTGCATGCGGCCGTCGCCGCGCTGGACGAGAAGCTCGAGCGGCGCGGGCATCGCGAGCGCGCCTTGGCCGACATGGCGCGCATGCTTGAGAATGCCCGCGAGGACCGCGACGACCCGCAACCGCACCTGTCGATGCGCCCGGCCGCGCAGTTCGACCGGCCCTCGCAGGCCCGGCTGCGCCGGCTACTGCGCTGGCGCGATCGCATGGCACGCGAAAAGGATCTGCCGAAGCGCTGGCTGCTCGACAACGACGTCGCCCTCACCCTCGCTCGCCGTCCGCCGGCGAACGCGCAGGCCCTGGCCGCCGTGCTGGAAGGCGGGCGTTCGGCCAAGCGCCTGCAAGACGCGATCGCCGAACTGCTGGCCGCACCAATGGACGACGACGAGGCGACGATGCCGCTGGCCACCGACAACGAGCGCGCCGACCGCGCGCGGTTGAAGGCGCTGCAGGCGGTCGTGGCCGAGCGCGCCGCCGCGCTGGATCTGCCGGACGGACTGCTGTGCGCGCGCCGGCATCTTGAGAGCTTCCTCGTCGACGGCCGCTGGCCGGCGGCGTTGGAGGGCTGGCGTCGCGAGGTACTGGAAGTGCCGATGCAGGAGGCGCTGCGCCGCGCCGCGTAGGCCTGCGCATCGGCGACAGGCCGCAACGGTCGGCCTTGGCGCGGATACCGCTTGGCTTGGCAAGCACGACGCGCCCGGCCTATACTTCCGCCCCTGCGCGGGGGGGTAGCTCAGCTGGGAGAGCGCGTCGTTCGCAATGACGAGGTCGTGGGTTCGATCCCCATCCTCTCCACCAACGCATCGAAAAGCCGGGCACTGCCCGGCTTTTTCGTTTCCGGCGTAAGGCGATGTCACGCCCCGTTGCTAAACTGAGTGCCTCGATCGGCCGGACACCCGTCCGGTCGCCGGAAACCTCCTGTCCCCGTAGCTCAGCTGGATAGAGCGTCCCCCTCCTAAGGGGAAGGTCGCACGTTCGAATCGTGTCGGGGACGCCATTCAAAGGAACTCCCGTGACGCATCCTGTTCTCTCCGCCCTCGGCCTCACCGACCACGAATCCGGCACCTACCTCGGCCACGGCGAGTGGTCGTCCACCCGCGACGCCGGCGTGCTGGAGCCGGTGAACCCGGCCACCGGCGAGGTGCTGGGCAAGGTCTACGCCTCGTCGGACGCCGACTACGCCAAGCTGAAGGAGCGCGCCAAGGCTGCTGCGGCGATCTGGCGCACCACGCCGGCGCCGAAGCGCGGCGAAGCCATCCGCCTGTGCGCCGAGGCGCTGCGCAAGCACAAGTCGGCGCTTGGCGCCCTGGTCTCGCTGGAGATGGGCAAAATCAAGGCCGAAGGCGACGGCGAAGTGCAGGAGATGATCGATATCGGCGATTTCGCCGTCGGTCTGGCCCGTCAGCTCTACGGCCTGACGATGCACTCGGAGCGCCCCGGCCACCGCATGTACGAGCAGTGGCATCCGCTCGGCCTCGTCGGCGTCATCAGCGCCTTCAACTTCCCGGTCGCGGTGTGGGCCTGGAACAGCTTCCTCGCCGCCATCTGCGGCAACATCACGATCTGGAAGCCCTCGCCGAAGACGCCGTTCTGCGCCGTCGCGTCGATGAAGATCTGCAACGAGGCCCTGCGCGAGGGTGGCTTCCCGGACCTGTTCTTCCTGTTCAACGACGCCGGCACTGAGCTCGCCAGCCAGTTCGTCGACGACCACGACATCGCCTTGGTCAGCTTCACCGGCAGCACCAAGATCGGCCGCCAGGTCGGCGAGCGCGTCGCCCGCCGCATGGGCAAGTCGCTGCTGGAGCTGGGCGGCAACAACGCCATCATTGTGGATGCGTCCGCGGATCTGAAGCTGGCCATCCCGGCCATCGTCTTCGGCGCCGTCGGCACCGCCGGCCAGCGCTGCACCACCACGCGCCGCCTGTTCGTGCACGAGTCGATCTTCGACGACGTCATCGCCAAGCTGACGACGGCCTACAAGCAGGTCGAGGGCAAGATTGGCGACCCGAATGCCGAAGGCACCCTGATGGGCCCGCTGAACGACAAGGGCGCGGTCGCGGCGTACCTCGCGGCCATCGAGAAGGCCAAAGCCGCCGGCGGCGTCGTGCGCACGGGCGGCGCGGCGCTCGACCGCCCCGGCAACTACGTGCTGCCGACCCTGATCACCGGCGTCGCCAATTCCGCCGAAGCCGTGCAGACCGAAACCTTCGCGCCGATCCTCTACGCCATGCCGTTCAAGACCCTCGACGAGGCCATCGCCCTGCAGAACGCCGTGCCGCAGGGCCTGTCCTCGGCGATCTTCACGGCCAACCTGAAGGCCGCGGAGGCTTTCCTGTCGGCGGCCGGCTCGGACTGCGGCATTGCCAACGTCAACATCGGCACCTCGGGTGCGGAGATCGGCGGCGCGTTCGGCGGCGAGAAGGAGACCGGCGGCGGCCGCGAGTCGGGTTCGGACGCCTGGCGCGCGTACATGCGCCGCCAGACCAACACCATCAACTACTCGGACGCGCTGCCGCTGGCGCAGGGCATCAAGTTCGAACTCTAGTTTTTTCCCCCTACACTGGGGTGTCTGGAGCTAGTGGGGGACGTTTCGATGCGCATGGGATTTTGGGCAGCGGCCGTGCTGGCCGCGTTGATGGCATCGGGGGCGATCGCCCAGGAGCAAGAGTTCGTCGCCGGCGACGGCACGACCTTCAGCCTGCCGATCGAGGACGGCGTTCCCGCCCGGGCCAGCACCGACGAGGTGACGTTCGAATCGGCGGGCTTCGACATCCAGACGTCCGGCACGCTGTCGCTGACCGACCGCTTCGCCTTCCTGTTCAAGGGTGGCGAGCAGCCGGCGCGCGTGCGCATCGAGGACATCACGACGGCGACGCCGGTGGTGCTGGTCGAAGCGCCCGTGCCGGAGAACCTCCCGGGCGCCGGATTCCGGCGCTCGCGTTTCGAGCTGCAGGGTCCAACCTGCCCGATCGCCCGCGGTGAGCCCTGCAGCGCCTGGATGTTCGGGACGCAGTCGCACCGGCTCTATCGGGTAACGCTGACCTATCCGGACCGCGAGCCGATCACCCTGCTGCAGGCCGAGCCGTTCCAGATGAACGCCTTTGTCGAGCGCCTCGGCGACCGCATCCCGGATGCGACGGCCCGGCAGCCATGACGACCGACGCGCGCCGGACCTCACCGCTGGCCATCGTCAGCCTCGTCTCCGGCCTACTCGGTTGGACGCTGGCGCCCTGGCTCGGCTCCATCGTCGCCATCATCACCGGCCACATGGCGCGCGCTGAGATCCGTCGCGATCCGGCCGCGGTCGAGGGCGACGGCTTGGCGATCGCTGGGCTGGTACTCGGCTGGGCGATGGTGATCGTGAGCGTGCTCACGATGCTGGCTATTCTGCTGTTCTTCGGCGGCCTCGCCGCATTCATCGCCTTTGCCGCCGGCACCTCGGCCTGATCGCTCCGCAGGAAAGACCCACACCCGATGTATGGACTTGCCCGTCCGCTGCTGTTCCGCCTTGACGCGGAGCACGCCCACGAACTTGCACTGAAGGCGCTCGATACCGCGTGGCGCACCGGGTTGAACCCCCTACTGGCCTCGCGCCCAAAGCCGCTGCGGACGGCGCTGATGGGGCTGAATTTCCCGAACCCGGTTGGCCTCGCCGCTGGTCTCGACAAGAACGGCGCCTGCATCGACGCGCTGGCTGCGCTGGGCTTCGGCTTCGTCGAGATCGGCACCACCACGCCGCGACCGCAGGCCGGGAACCCGAAGCCGCGGATGTTCCGCCTGCCCGAGCACGAGGCGGTCATCAACCGGCTGGGCTTCAACAACGACGGCGTCGACGCGCTGGTGCGCAACGTCGAGGCCTCGAAGCTGAAGCGCGTCGGCGGCGACACCGTCCTCGGCATCAACATCGGCAAGAACAAGGACACGCCGAACGAGCAGGCGGCGGCGGACTACCTGCACTGCCTTGGCCGGGTGTACGCGCTCGCCGACTACGTGACGGTAAACATCTCCTCGCCGAACACCGCGGGTCTGCGCGAGCTGCAGGAAGAAAAGGCGCTGCGCGCCCTGGTCAGCGAGATCTTCGACGCGCGCGAACGTCTGGCCACGCGCCACGGCCGTCGCGTGCCGATCCTGGTGAAGCTCGCGCCCGACATGACCGACGACGACATCGATGCGTCGGCGCGCGTGCTCGGCGAACTCGGCGTCGACGGCGTGATTGTCAGCAACACGACGATCGATCGCCTGGCCATCGACGGCCACCCGTTGGCCAAGGAACAGGGCGGCCTCTCCGGCAAGCCGCTGTACGGCAAATCGACCGCCGTGCTGCGGCGCATGCGCTCGCGACTGCCAGCGAACATTCCGCTGGTCGGCGTGGGCGGCATCCTTTCCGGCGCCGATGCGGCCGGCAAAGTCACCGCCGGCGCGCAACTGGTGCAGTTCTACACCGGGCTGATCTACCGCGGCCCGGCGCTGATCGGCGACTGCGTGCAAGCCCTGCGGCACCGTCGCGACGGTGTCCGCGAATGAGCGAGGCCGGGTACCGGATCAGCGAGAACGTCTCGCTGGCCGGCCGAAACACCTTCCGCGTGGAGGCTCGCGCCGAGCTGCTCGCGGACGTCCACGATCCGTTCGCGCTGCCGGTGCTGATGTCCGAGCCCTGGGCGCAGTTCGCGCCCCTGCTGGTGCTGGGCGAAGGCAGCAACGTGCTGCTCGCCGGCGACGTGCCGGGCCTGACGCTGTGCCTGACGCGGGCGCGCATCGCGGTGGTCGAGGACGACGCGGACTCTGCGCTGGTGGCCGCCGACGCGGGCGTGAACTGGAACGATTTCGTGCACTGGACGCTGGGCCGCCGCCTGTGCGGCCTGGAGAACCTGGCGCTCATCCCCGGCACGGTCGGCGCCTGCCCGATCCAGAACATCGGCGCCTACGGCACGGAGGTCGGCGAGTTCATCGATTCGGTGCAAGCCTTCGACCGCGAGACGCTGCGTCTGCGCGAGTTCGAGCGCGAGGACTGTCGCTTCGGCTACCGAGACAGCGTGTTCAAGCGCGCGCCAGAGCAGAACATCCTGACCGAGGTGCGCTTCCGGCTGCCGAAGTCGCGGGCGGTGAAGACCGACTACGCCGGCGTCGGCGACGAGCTCGCGGCGATGGGCGTCGAAGGCACGCCGACGCACCGCCAGGTGGCCGAAGCCATCAGCCGGCTGCGCTCGCGCAAGCTGCCGAACCCGACGGTGCTCGGCAACGCCGGCAGCTTCTTCAAGAACCCGATCGTCGACGCGGCGACCGCCGACGCGCTGAAGGCCGCGCATGCGTCGATGCCGGTCTTCCCGGGCGACTCGCCGGCCACGCGCAAGCTCTCGGCCGGCTGGCTGATCGACGCGGCGGGCTGGAAGGGCTTCCGCGACGGCGACGCCGGCGTCGCGCCGCAACACGCACTGGTGCTCGTCAACCACGGCCATGCCACCGGAAGCGAGCTGCTCGCCCTCGCCGGCCGCATCGCCGGCGCGGTGCAGGCGCGCTTCGGCGTGGCGCTGGAACCCGAGCCGCGGATCATCGCCGGGCGCTTCGCGCCGACCGCGCCCGAGGGCGACGCGGCGTGAGCACCGGCCCGGCCACGACGTCGAACGGCGTCACCCCGGGCCAGCATGCGAAGCGGGAGCTGCTGGCCGCCGTCGGCTTCATGGTCTGCAGCGCAGCGATGTTCGCCTGCATGGCGGTGATGATCCGCCTCGCGTCGTCGCAGCTGCACGCCTTCGAGATCGCGTTCTTCCGCAACTTCTTCGGCTTCGTCTTCGCCCTGCCCCTGCTGCTGCACCACGGTGTTGGCATCCTGAAGACCGACAAGCTGCACCTGTACGTCGGCCGCTGCCTGATTGGCATCGTCTCGATGCTCTGCGGCTTCTACGCCATCGTGCACCTGCCGCTGGCGAAGGCGGTGACGATCAGCTACTCGACACCGCTGTTCGTGACCATCCTCGCCGTGCTGTTCCTCGGGGAAATGGTGCGCCTGCGGCGCTGGACGGCGGTGGGCCTCGGGTTCATTGGCGTGCTGGTGATCATGCGGCCCGGTGCCGACACGTTCGATGCGAACACGCTCGTCGCACTGACCGCCGCGGTGCTCAGCGCCATCGTCGCGATCAGCATCAAGGTGCTGTCGCGCACCGAGAAACCCGACGCCATCGTGCTGTGGACGACGATGCTGTGGGTGCCGCTGTCACTGGTGCCGGCGCTGTTCGTGTGGACTTGGCCGACGGGCTGGACCTGGGCCTGGATCATCGCGGCCGGGTTCTTCGGCACGGCCGGCCACATGGCTTGGACGCGGGCGCTGAAGCGCGGCGACGCCTCGATGCTGACGCCGATCAGTTTCATGCAGGTGCCGATCGTCGCTGTGCTGGCCTGGTGGCTGTTCGACGAGACGGTGACGGCGTGGACCGCCGCCGGCGCGGCGATCATCTTCGTCGCGAATGCCTACATCGCCCATCGCGAAGCGCAGGTGGCGTCGCGAGCGGTCACTGACGTCGAGATCAGCCCGGAAACGCAGAAACGCTGAGGTCACCCCGGTCTTCCGGCCGGCGACCGCGCCGCG
>JBOFQO010000105.1:0-5213 GCA_051660925.1 Silanimonas sp.
CCGTGTTCTTCGGCATGCTCGGCGTGACCTTCTTCGGCCTGTTCTTCACCCCGGTCTTCTACGTCGTGATCCGCAAGCTCGTGGAACGGAGCAACGCGCGCCGCGCCGCGGCCCTCGCGCAGGAGAATGCCCATGTCGCTTAAGCCCCACGCGTCGATCCTCGGGGTGGCGATCGCCGCCGCCCTGCTCGCCGGCTGCACCGTCGGCCCGAAGCACGTGCGCCCGGACGTGGCCCTGCCCACCGAGTTCGACCAGGCCAGCAGCGAGCAGACCGCCGCCGCACCGGGGACGGCGGTGTGGCAGGCCTTCGACGACCCGGCACTCGGCGGCCTGATCGAGCGCACGTTGGCGGCCAATACGACGATCGCCCAGGCCGAAGCGCGGCTCGCGGAAACGCGGGCGCTCTCCGGGCTGTCGCGCTACTCGCTGTTCCCGACCGTCACCGCGGCGACCGACGCCAGCCGCAGTCGCGCCAGCAACCAGGACCCGTTCGTGCCGCCCGGCCTCGGCACCATCGAGACCTACCGCGCCGGCTTCGACGCCAGCTGGGAAATCGACCTGTTCGGCGGGCTGCGTAACGCGAACCGCGCCATCCGCGCCCGCGTCGAGGCCGATGGTGCCGAGCTGCGCAACGCGCGCATCAGCATGGTGGCCGAGACCGCGCAGACCTACTTCGCGCTGCGCGGCGCGCAGCGCCGTCTGGCGCTGGCGAAGGAGAACTTGGCCGCGGCTGACGAGGTGCTGGGCGTGATCGAACTGCTGTTCGAAAACGGCCGCCAGAACGGCGTTGACTTCGCCCGCGCCCGCGCACAGCGCAACAGCCTCGCCGCCAACCTGCCGCAGCGCGAGGCCGACCTCGTCGCGCAGGAGCAGCGCCTCGCCGTGCTCACCGCGCAACCAGTGGCCACGCTGCGCGAACAGATCGGTGAAGCCGACGGCTTCCCCACCCTGCCCGAGCTGGTGACGGCCGGCACGCCGGAGGACTGGCTGCAGCGCCGTCCGGACATCGCCGCCGCCGAGCGTCGTCTCGCGGCCTCGCGCCGCGACGTGGGCGAGGAGATCGCGCAGTTCTTCCCGAAGCTGTTCCTCAACGGCGCCTTCGGCTGGACCGGCCAAGCGGCGAATGTGCTCGGCGATTCCGGCGCGCAGCGCTGGGAGTGGGGTCCTTCCCTGACGTGGCGCTTCCTCGATTTCGGCCGCGTCCGGCAGACCGTCAAGGCCGCCGAAGCCCGCGCGGACGGCAGCGAAGCGCTGTACCGCGAGACCGTGCTGCGCGCGCTCGAGGAAACCGAGAACGCGCTGGCCGGCTACCGCGCCAGCAACCGCGCGGCCATCGAACTCGGCAACGCGGCCGACGCCGCCGGTGAAGCCTCACGGCTGTCGCGCCTGCGCTTCGAGGCCGGTGCGGACGACGCGCTGGCCCTGCTGCAGACCGAGCAGACGCGCATCGACCTCGAGGACGCTGCGGTGCAGGCGCAGACGGCGCGTACCACCGCGCTGGCCGCGCTGTACAAGGCCGTGGCCGGGGATTTCGCTGAGGCGGCAGCGCCAGGAACCGATGCCTCCACGGAAACGGCCGCCGTGCCTTAAGGCGCGCACTCCACCGGTACCGGCCCCAAGCGCAGCAGGCGCTGGGTGCCGGTGCGTCCGGCGAGTTCGCCGGCGGTGAAGCGGTAGCTCAGCGCGATCTCCCGGCAACCGATGAGCTCGAGGTCCGCGCTGCCGACCGGCGAGAGCGCCGGGGCGCCCGGCGTGTCGAAGCGCGCGCCGGAGTTGGCGTAGATCGGCACCGCGTCGAAGCGCGTCTGCGAGACGTCGACGCTCGGCGCCTGCAGGCTGAACCAGCGCGGGCCGGGCGCGACACCGGCGGGCGCGTACGTGTACCAGGCGCCGAACAGCGTCGGCTGCGTCGGATTGAACTCGAGCAGCAGGCCCTGGCCGTCCATGCCCGGCACGTACCAGCCGCCCGACGACAGGAAGCTGCGCGGGGCGTTCGCCGTTCTTGCGCCCGCCTCGCAGCTGACGTTGGTGAGCAGTCGCTGCAATCGGACCTGCCCGCTGCGCCCACCGGCGCTGGCGTCGAAGGCGTAGTCGAGCGTGGCCTGCGTGCAGGACTCGAAGCGCAGCGTCGCGCTGCCGACGCGCGTCGGCGCCACCGGCACGGCGACATCGAACGCGCCGGCCGCCGTGCGCCCGATCTGCAGCGTGTAGACGTTCGAGCCCGGCGTGCCCTCGCCTTCCAGCGCGTACCACGCCTGCTGCTCGACGCCGCCCACGACCTCGGAATACGTGAACCAGCCCCCGAACAGGTAAGGCTTCGAGCCTGGGCCGCGCGCGCCGCTGTCGAACACATCGATCATCAGGCCCTGACCGCTGGTCTCCGGCTCGAACCAGCCGCCCGACAGATCGAACTGATCGGCGTTGAAGGTGGACGCCGGCGCCACGACCGACAGCGAGGTCGGATCGATCTGCACCGCATAGACGTCATAGCCGCCGCGCTGGCGGTCGACCACGCTGCCCTCGGTCGTGCCGGCGACGACGATGCGGTCCGGGCGGATGTACCCCAGCGCGCGGTCATCCTGCGGCGAACCGAACTGCGTGCGCGCGACGAGGCGCAGGTCGAGATCGAAGGTCGCCACGAAGGCGTCACCGGTGCGGCGCTCCGCATCGGCGTTCGGCGCAGCGTAGTCGCCGAAGGTGTTGCCGACGACGACCAGCCGGTCGTTGACGAGACCGAAGGTGCGCGTCCACTCCGACTTCGCCGTGCCGAACTGCACGAAGGTCGGGTTCTGCAGATTCGCGTCATAGCGTCCGAGGAACAGATCGCCTTCGCCCTGCGGTGCGCCGGCCAACTGCCCACTGGTGTAGCCGACGACGAAGATGCGCCCTTGCGCGTCGAAGGCCGCGCCAAGCACCCACTCCGCGCGACCCTGTTGCGTGGGCAGGATCAGGTCGCGCACGAGGCGCGGCTGCGGCTGATCCAGCTGGTCGAACAGCGCGATGACCGCGTCAGCCCCGCTCTGTGCCATGTACCAGCCGCTGACCACCAGCTTGCCTTCGCCGGGCGTCGCGCCGGGCCGGTAGGCGAGCCGCCCCCAGGCCTCGGCGGAGGCGGCGAAGCCGGAGGTCGGTGGCGTGGGCAAAGCCACCCACACCGGCGTGAGATCCGACGTGCGGTGCTTGGCGACCAGGTAGTTCGGGTCGGTGGTGGCCGGACCCGCGGGTGAGCCCTGGCCGGCGAGGAATAGGAACTGGCCGGTCTCGTCGAGGATGCAGTGGCCATACCCGTCGATGCCGGGATTGCCCCACTGGTAAGCGCCGACCTGCACGCCATCGGAGGCGCGCAGCTTCAGCAGAATGCCGTCCCAGCGGCCGGCGCTGACGAAACCCGGCAGCGCGCCCAGCGTGCGACCGCAGGCGTAAAGGAACTCGCCGTCGGAGACCGCACCCTTCAACGTCGTGCCCTCGGGCAGCGCCAGTCGATGAACCCAGCGCCGCGTGCCTTCGGCCGTGGTGCTGTAGACGAAGGTGCGGGTCGCGCCACCGCTACCGCCGTCGAAGTCGCCGTCACTGTGGCCGACGAAGTACAGGTTGCCCGCGGCGTCGCCCGTCACGGCGCCGAGGACGTCTTTTCCAGGCGTACCGAACTGCACGAGCCCCTTCGGCACCGCTGGATTGACGCCCACCGCGCGCGCGAAGCGGAACTGCGCGGCGTCATCGAGGCTGAGCACGCGGCTGGCGTTGCACAGTGCCAGCGGGTCCTGCGGCGGATTGCCGCTGACGCCGCCCTCGAGCGCGTCGCAGGCATGCACGAAGGCGACGAGGTCGGGCTGGGCGGCGCGAACGTGGAACAGGTACCAGCCCGATGTGCGGCAAGCCTGCGCGGTCGTGCACTGCACCAGCGCGTAGTCGCTGCGCGCGCCGGCAAGTTCAATGGCGCCGTTCTCGTAGTCGAGGTGGTGCACCACGGCATAGTCGTTGTCGATGCCGTCAGCGCCGCGCAGGAAGTACGGGCCGTCGGCCACGGTGCCAAGCACGATGCGATCGCCCTGCGCCACGCCGTAGCGTTCGTTGAGATCGGTATTGAGCGCCGTGCGCAGGTAACGGACCTGGTCGCTGCCCGGGTTCGGCACGCCGGGCGCGGCGGGATGGAAGGTGTCGAAGCCACCGTTCTCGCCGTCGATGTAATCGGTGTTCAACACCGTGAACTCGAGGTCGTTGAACGGCCCACCGGAACTGAAGGTGGCCTGCCGACCCAGCAGCTGCGCCATCGAGACGGTGTCGACCGGCATCGTCGGGAACGTGGCGGCCGCAGCGCGCAGTTCGGCCTCCGTGAAGGCCCGCGCATCAGCGCTGGCAAGCATCGCCACGCACAGCAGTGCGCGGCACGTCAGGAGACGCGGGTTCGGTGATCCGGGCATGGTCGTGGGCGAGTTGGGGGTGTGCACCGGAACGCGCCACGCGGCACGGCGTTGACAGCACCGCGTCGTCAACGCGCGGCGCCTCGCTGCGTTCCCTGCGAATCACCTGCTGGATCGCGCCCCATGAAAACCCTTCGAGCGGACGGCCCTTGCCCTATCCCGTCCCTACCGCTACGCGGGCTTGCCATCGCCTTCGTCGTGGCATCCCTCAGCGCCTGCGCCAGCGACCCGTCACCGTCGGCGGGACGCTCCGACCGCCGGGACGCCGCGATGCAGCGCCTCGCCGACGCCGACGGCAACGGCGACGGCTTGCTCAGTCGCGACGAAGCCGCCGCGCTGCCGCGACTGGCCGAACGCTTCGACAACATCGACGCGAATGGCGACGGCGTGATCAGCCGCGATGAGCTTGCCGCGGTCGCGCGCGCCAACGGCCGCGGCAGGTCGCGCTGACGCGAATCAGGACAGCACGCCGTCGACGTAGAGCCAGCGCCCGTCCTCGCGCACGAAGCGGCTGATCTCGTGCAGGCGCACCGCGGGCCGCCCGCCGACCTTGAAGCGGGCGACGAACTCGACGGTCGCGGCATCGCCGTCCTCGACCGCGCGCTTCACGTCGAGCCCGAGCCAGCGCGTGCCGGGCTCCGGCGCGAGCGTCTCCGGCGCGGGTCGCGTGCTCGGGTGCCACGTGGCGAGCAGGTGCTCGACATCGCCGCGCACGAAGGCTTCGTAGCGCGAACGCATCAGTGCCTCGGCGGTCGCGGGCCACGGCGCCCCGGAAGGAAGGAGCGCCGGCGT
>JBOFQO010000106.1:0-3438 GCA_051660925.1 Silanimonas sp.
CTGCATCCGGGTGAGGCGCCGGGTCACGGCGTTGACATCGACGAGGCGCTGGCCGCGAAGTACCCGTACCAGCCGGCCTACCTGCCGGTCGCGCGCCTGCGCGACGGCACGATGTGGAACTGGTGACGTGAGTGCTCTCGGCGCTGCCGGGCGCATCGTCGCCGTCGGCGAGTGCATGGTCGAGCTGGTCGATCACGGCGGCGGCGCGGCCACCATCGGCTTCGGCGGCGACACGCTGAATTCCGCGGTCTACCTCGCGCGGCTCGGCGTGCCGGTGGCCTACGCCACCGTCCTCGGCGATGACCCGTACAGCGGGATGATGCGCGCGGCTTGGGCCGAGGAAGGCATCGCGCTCGACGCTGTGGCCGTCGCCGCCGGCGAAGTGGCCGGACTCTACGCCATCCGAGTGGATGGTCTCGGCGAGCGCCACTTCACCTACTGGCGGCGGCAGGCCCCGGTGCGCCGACTCTTCGACTGGCCGGGCTCCGGCGTGGTGGACGCGGCGATCCGCGAGGCCGGCCTGGTGCTGCTGAGCGGCATCACCCTGATGGTGCTGGAGCCCCCTCAGCGCTTGCGCCTGCTGGACGCGCTGAAGGCCGCGAAAGCGCGCGGCGCGGCCATCGCCTTCGACAGCAACTACCGCGCACGAGGCTGGTCGAGCCCGACCGAGGCGGTGGATGCGATGGCGCCCGTGATCGCGCTGGCTGATGTCGTGCTGCCGAGCATCGACGACGAGCGGACGCTCCGCGGCCTCGACGACGCGCCGGCGGTGGCCGCGTACTACCTCGCCTGCGGCGTGCCCGAAGTGGTCGTGAAGCAGGCCGCGCGGGGCGCGCTGGTGGCCACGGTGGCGACGCGCGTGCCCGTGCCTGCCGTCGCCGTGCCGCAAGTGATCGACAGCACGGCGGCCGGCGACGCGTTCAACGCCGGCTACCTCGCCGCGCGCCGCGCCGGCGCCGCGCCGGAGACGGCGGCGCGACGTGGCGCCGCGTTGGCCGCGCGCGTGGTGCAGCATCGCGGTGCGATCGTGCCGCAGGGCGCCTTGGCCGGACTGGAGGGCATGGATGCGCCCTGAAACGAACGCGTACCGCGAGCGCGTGCCGCTCGGGGGCTTCTGGGACGGCGCGCCGGACCTCGATGACCGAGGCGTCACCGCGGGTTGGGCCGATGGTTTCGACCCCCTGGGCCCGATCGCCGTGCCCGGCAGCATCAATGAACAGTGGGCCGAGCGGGGTTTGCGGGACACGTTGGGCCCGTTCTGGCTGCAGCGCGAGTTCGTCGTCCCGGCCGCGGCGCGCGGCCGCCGCGCGCGCCTGCATTTCCCGAGTGCTGACCTGTCGGCGCGCGTGTGGTGGGACGGCAAAGAGGTCGGCGCGAACGACGCCCCTTTCCTGCCCTTCGATGCGCTGCTCGGCGTGCTGGAGCCGGGCCGCCGTCATCGCCTCGTCGTCCGGCTGGACAGCCGCCTGCCGGCGACCCACCCGCTGCCGGGCATCACGGCCGCAGACTTTCATGCCGAGAATCGCGCCGGCGCCGAAGTGTTCCCGCCGGTGCGCTACGACTTTTTCCCGTTCAGCGGACTACACCGCGAGCCGTCAATCGGCTTCGAGCCCCTGCGTGGCCTGCGCGCGCTGCAGCTTCGTCCAGGCTGGAGCGGGCATCGCGGCACGCTGGCCGTGCACGCCGAGGTCGACGCCGGCATCGACGCCCTGGTGCTGCGGCTCGAACAGGCCGACGGCGACTGGATGCGGCGCATCGAGATCGGCGCGGGCGGCCTTGCCGAGGCGCTGCTCGACGACCTGCCCGTGCAGCCGTGGGCGCCGGAGACGCCGAATCGGTATCGCCTGCAGCTCGAAGCCTGCCGCGATGGCGAGGTGGCGGACGCGGTCGAGCGTCGTCTCGGCTTCCGCGACGTGTGCGTCGACGGCGCGCAGTTGCGGCTCAACGGTTCGCCGATCCAGCTGCGCGGCTTCGGGCTGCACGAGGACTTCCCCGTGCTTGGCAAGGGCCAATGCCTGGCGCTGACGGTGAAGGACTTCGAACTGATGCGCTGGTGCGGCGCCAACAGCTTCCGCACCTCGCACTACCCCTATGCCGAGGACACCCTCGAGCTCGCCGAGACGCTGGGACTCATGGTGATCTCCGAAGTCGCGAGCGTGAACCTCGACTTCCGCCGCGTCACCGAGGCCACGCTCGCACAGCACTGCGCACATCTCGAAACGCTGATCGCCCGCGACGGCGAGCGCGCCTGCGTGATCGCATGGAGCTTGACCAACGAACCGGGCTACCTGGCCGAGGCCGAGTACGCGGCGCACGCACCGGCTTACTTCGACGCGCTGTTCGCGCACGCACGCCGCCTTGATCCGTCGCGGCCGCTGACGGCCGCCAACGTCGGAAGCCGCCACGGCCTGATCGACCCGCTGTACGCGCACTGCGATTTCCTGAGCCTCAACCGCTACCTCGGCTGGTACGAGTTGCCCGCCCAGCTCGACGTCGCGACGGCGCGGTTGAAGGCCGAGCTCGACGCGCTGGCGGAACACTTCCCCGCCAAGCCGATCCTGTTCACCGAGTTCGGCGCCGACGCCGTCGCCGGCATGCACAGCACGACGCCGCAGCTGTTCACCGAGGAGTACCAGGCCGAGTTGATCGCGCGCTACTGGGCGCTCATCGCGGCGCATCCGCAGTGCATCGGCGGCCACGTCTGGAACCTCGCCGATTTCCGCACGGCCCAGCACTTCCGCCGCGTCGTGCTCAACCACAAGGGCGTGTTCACCCGCACCCGCGACCCGAAGGCCGCGGCCTGGCGCCTGCGGCAGCTGTGGCGCGGCTTGAGCCCCGGAGAACATTGATGCTCGGCCTGCACTGGCTCGACTGGCTCGCCCTATTCGCCTACTTCGCGCTGACGACGTGGATCGGCCTGCTCGCCGCGCGCAAGGTCAAGGGCGCATCCGACTACTTCATGGGCGGGCGGCGCTTCGGTCGCGCCTACATGGTCGCGCACGCGCTCGGTACCGGCACCTCGACCGAGCAGCCGGTGACGGTCGCTGGCGCGACCTACCAGCTGGGCCTCGCCGGCATCTGGTACCAGTGGCTGTACCTGTTCGCGACACCGTTCTATTGGCTGCTCGCGCCGGTCTACCGGCGGCTGCGCTACATGACGATGGGCGACTTCTTCGAGCGCCGCTACGGCCCGGCGATGGGCGCGGCCTACTCGGGGCTCGGGCTGTTCAACTTCATGGTGTCGATTGGCCTGATGCTGAAAGGCACCGCGCTGACCATCGAGGCGATCACCGGCGGCGCCATGCCCTTCACGGCGACGGTGTTCGTTTTGACCGCGCTGTTCGTGCTCTACAGCTATGCCGGCGGCCTGGTCGCGGCGATCACCAGCGACCTGCTGCAGGGCGTGCTGATCATCGGCCTGTCGATCCTGCTGCTGCC